>CAZXJK010000417.1:0-1517 GCA_964640895.1 uncultured Methylomonas sp. | reverse complement strand
GATTTAAGACACTACCTAATTTCCAAGTTCCATAAACCTCAGCACATACTCTCCCTTTAAATCATGTTCCTGCACCCAAACTTTTTGGTTATTTTGTAACAACTGCCACAGGCACTTAATAATAGATTCTTCAACATTATTTAAAGCCACTCGACAGGCAGGTAGTTGCTTAGCATACAAATCAGCATTACCTTTAGTTGCTAATGCTGCTTCTAATTCACTCAAGCTTATGCACATTAAGCCAACAACCCGAGTATATGACATCGCCATCAATAAACTGTGTAAATCAATATCAAACATAGCAATGACAGGTAAAGAGAATTTATCCAGTAGCTCTCTTAGTGTACGCTCACTGTAGTAACCATCACCACGATAAACAACTAAAGGGTTACTGTATTGCTCAGGTAGGTCTAGGGCTATTTTCTGGATTTGGTCAAAACAGCGGTAGTTTTCGACGATTAAGATACAATTATGCTCAATGCCACTTAATTGTTCTAGGCTTATATCCAAATGACCACCAACAGGTAATGTATCGTGTTGCTGGTTAAGCTGTAACATTTTGTCGGGTAATGTTTTTAATGCGAGTCGCTGCATTTTTACTGCTTTACCCGCCCATTTCTCATTATGGGTAATGGCAAGGGCTTGCTCTCGGTGTGCTTGAGTGAGTTGTTTAACTGATGTGGTGTGTAAATCTATACCTGTTTCCAATTTAATGATTGTAATCAGCTTGGCTTTATCGGTAGACGTTAGTTTTAATTTAATGCCTTGGGGTGTGCCGATATCATATTCTTGCTGTAAAAATTGCCAGCTTTTATTGAGTGGCACCAGTAAGGGTAATTTTTTCTTAAAAGCATTTTCTACCGTACGGATGATGGATTTAGTTAATTGCAATGTTGTCCCTTAACTTTTTTGTTGTCTTGACTATTTGGAGTGCTAAAATGTTTTGCCCACTCTGGTATCGCTGCCATTAATAAAAATAAGGAAATAAAGTTATGCAAGTACTGGTATTGAGAATCACATTGTTTATTATGCTAACAGGTCTATTTTCGTGTGCGCAAGATGCTCGGCAGGTGCGCAAAAAAGTAAACATAGCGGCGCACACAACGGCGACAGCAACCGGTAAAGGTCTGACACTCATCATAACCCAAAAAGGGGAAAAGATTGAACTATACACTCATAGTTACGCCCTATTAATAGGCGTTAGTCACTATACGGCCGGTTGGCCCTCACTCACAACCATACCCGATGAACTTGATGACGTAGAGAATATGCTCACCCAGCAAGGTTTCAAAGTAGTGCGCGTTGATAATCCCAATAAAGAACAACTACGTGCTGCCTTTAATGATTTCATTGAGGACTATGGCTACGATAAAGGTAATCGTTTATTATTCTTTTACAGTGGGCATGGACACAGTTTTAAAGGCGATAAGCGCGGTTACTTAGTGCCGACCGATGCGCCTAATCCTAGGCTGTCGAAAAGCACCTTTTAGTCTGCCTAAATATTTCCCGTATTTTGG
>CAZXJK010000416.1:0-1529 GCA_964640895.1 uncultured Methylomonas sp. | reverse complement strand
TAAGTTACTGATTTTATTAGCTATAAATTTAAACCCGATTGCCCTAGGGGTAAATCTCAATTTTATCTTAATAGGCATGATTAATGACTGAGTTTGAAGAATAATTTGTTATTTAACAAACATATCTGCAAGCTTTAATACGGTTACTATCAAGGCTATCATACCTATTGACCAGCGCATATTGGTATTAATCGCTTCACTTATTTTTAGTTCTATGTTTTTCTCAAAGGTATCAAACCTTGAGTTAACATTAACTTCCAGTAGTTTAAACTCAGCTTTTAACTCTTGAAAACCGCCTTTTAAACTAGCAACATCAGCTGTGACTTCATTAAGTTTCTCATCTAGGTGATTAATATGATTGTATTGGGATTTTAATAAAAGGGTATTAATATCCTCCTGATCTAGCCCTTCTCCGCGGCTAAATTTTTCTTCTATTTCTTTTATCCGCGGGCTGATCATTTCTATCAGCATATCGTCTACTTTAGTTTTATTCATTTGTAATGTTTATAGAATCAAAATTCACTGCGCTTTCATTTACATGCTGCTGAATAGCGTCTACATAAGGCAACTCGCAATAAATAACCCACCATTTTTTCTTGTCTTTTTGCCTGTCTTCTGCGTTGCAACTTCGGTTACATAGCTCGCTATGCGCTCTACGTTGCGCCTTGAAGACAAACAAAAATCCTACGCAAAACTGGTGGGTTATTTATTGCGTGTTACCTAAGTATTAAGAAAAAAGGGGCAGAGTCCACCAATTATCCACATAAAACAAGTGGTCTGACTAGTGTGACACCTCGTAAGTTCATACCCTAACAAATATTTTGTCATTCCCGAGGTCTTCTATCGGAACCCTATATTCAGCAATAGATTCTCGACAAAAGACCTCGGGAATGACAGATTTATTAGTTATCGAACTTAGAGATTGTTTCACTAGATCATTTTGCTGGTCATCTGTGCCCCCGGTACTGGGCTCCAACTATTCAAGGACTGGCAAAAAGCACAATATATTGTATGTTTTTGTTAACTTAAGCACCATATGTTGTATGTCAGAATGGTTGGAGCCCAGTACCGTGCCCCCTAAAACCACTTGTTTTATTATTATTTAACAAACATATCTGCGAGCTTTAACACAGTTACTATTAAGGCTATCATTCCTATTGACCAACGCATATTGATATTAATAGCTTCACTTATTTTTAGTTCTATATTTTTCTCAAAGGTATCAAATCTTGAGTTAACATTAACTTCCAGTAGTTTAAATTCAGTTTTTAAGCTAGCAACATCAGCAGTGACTTCATCAAGGTGATTAATGTGGTTATATTGGGATTTTAATAAAAGGGTGTTAATATCCTCTTGGTTTAACCCTTCTCCATGGCTAAACTTTTCTTCTATTTCTTTTATACGCGGACTGATCATCTCTATCAGCATATCGTCTACTTTAGTTTTATTCATTTGTAATGTTTACAGTATTAGAGGGGTGCGATTAAAAGTACGGTGAATTTGCTCAAAACATTAAGCAGCTTTAGCCA
>CAZXJK010000415.1:0-1553 GCA_964640895.1 uncultured Methylomonas sp. | reverse complement strand
GCAAAAATTCGTTGTTGCAGACGCTCAATAATGGTGTTCTGGATAAGTTTGAGTATACTGATAAGTAGTAAGGCCAGAAATACCAGCACCGACAATACCACCAGTGGCTGCATTAAAACCCCCGCTGCAATCGTATTGATTAAAGCCTGGGCACTGAGTGGCACAGCCAGATAAAGAACGCCAGAAATCATATTGTAACCCACCAATGTCAGCAAATCGGCACGGTCTTTACGGATTAATTCAAATAAGCGTTCTAAGGGGGTTGGTTTTGTTGGCTTGTGCATAGAATGTTTAGGGTTAGGAATAAGGGTTTAATAATACCCAAAAGTATGACGCAGGATTTTGCTGGTGTGGCTGTGCAACCAAAAGACAAGTCAGACTCGGGTATTATTGAGTCCTCATTCCTAAGCAGAAAATATCAAAGCATGATTCAATGTAAAGTGTTTCATAAACAACACTACTGTAGATTACAGTACCCATGCAAACACACATACATTTTTACTGGTCTTTTTGCCCGTCTTCTGTGTTGCAGAAATAGTTACGTAGCCTACTATGCGCCTATTCCTTCGCTTTGAAGACAGACAAAAATCCTACGTAATATGGGTAGTTTATTTATTGCGCGTTACCTTAATGATATCAGTCTGAGCCAGAAATTATTTTCTGAGAATGCTCCACCGCTGCATTTGCCTGAGCTGCTTTAGCTTTTAGTATTTCTATATTACCTGTCTCAAAAGCAATTTTTCTTGTTTTTCCTGCTCCTCCGTAAAACGTAAGCACACGTTTATAAATTATTAATATGTTATCGGTTCTTTAATGGCATGACACTAGTTTGTTGCTTTAGATTGATTAGCCATTGATAATCAAATGAGCATAGATGCTGGCGAAATAGCCAAGGGCGATGGCTGGCGTCCATTTTAAATGGCTAGAAAAAGTATAAAAACCTCTCGCTTGACCCATCAATGCCACGCCTGCCGCCGAGCCTATAGATAATAAGCTACCGCCTGTACCCGCTGTTAATGTTACCAGTAACCATTGGACTTCTGACATATCAGGGGACATCGACAATACCGCAAACATGACAGGGATATTATCAACGATAGCCGATAAAATACCAACCAAAATATTGGCAGTGGTTGGTCCTAGGTCTCCATACATAAATTGGGAGACCAGTGATAAATACCCCATAAACCCTAGACCACCAACGATCATGATAATACCGTAGAAGAAAAACAAGGTGTCCCATTCTGATTTTGCAATGTGACTGAATACGTCGAAAGCACTACCACTCCCTTCTGAACCTGGGATAATATCAAAAGAAGACTCTACTTTCCTAAACTTCATGCGTAGATAATAGCCAAATATTTTTAAATAACCCAATCCCATTAGCATCCCTATCGCTGGTGGCAGATGTAAATATTGGTGAAATAAAATGGAGGTAGCAATGGTGGCCAGGAATAGCAGGACAATGACTATCCCGCCTTGACTAATTTTTTCACTCGTTTCTTCAGGTAAGGCTTCCGGGCTATCCTTAGGCAAGAAAAAATGCATAATGG
>CAZXJK010000414.1:0-1564 GCA_964640895.1 uncultured Methylomonas sp. | reverse complement strand
CTGTTCTCTATCCTATTGATTTGCTTGGGCAGCATTAAATGCTCTGAATCGCTGCTGGCAACCGTGGCATTTGCCTTACAAATTTATTTTGATTTTTCGGGCTATAGTGAAATGGCGATTGGGCTAGGTAGAATGTTTGGCATTCGCTTACCACGTAATTTTCAACACCCCTATATCAGTAAAAATTGCAGTAAATTTTGGCATCGCTGGCATATGACGCTTTCGCGTTGGTTGCGAGATTATCTTTTTATTCCCTTAGGCGGGTCACGTTGTTCGCCGAGTCGCGTATCATTTAATTTGCTTTTGACTATGTTATTAGGGGGGTGATGGCATGGTGCCGGTTGGAATTTTGTTTTTTGGGGTGGCTTGCACGGTACATACCTGATTGGCCACCGGCTTTTAAAGTCATTTTACGTTGCAATAGACCTTGATTCAAAACGCATTTTGCGGAAAATGGTCGCTATCACCTCGGTGCCTTTTACTTGTATTCTCATTTGTTTTACTTGGGTATTTTTTAGAGCGGAAAGTTTTTCTGATGCTTGGGTGATTAGTTCAGCGATGCTCGGGTTACAGCAAAGTGTTGCCGTGCCGGAAGTAAGATTATATTTGCAGCTTATGGTTGCAATCAGTATTGTGCTTGTTTTTGTAGAACCCTTGATTGAAAGATTGTTTTTAAAAGGATTTAGGCGGTGGTGCAATGTTCCTTTTTATATAAGAGGGTTTGTTTATGCAAGTATTGCCATGGCCGTGCATATTATGGGGGGTAGCACCCAAAAATTTATTTATTTTGATTTTTAAAATTGTTGAAAAATATGTTAATAGACTCCCACTGCCATCTTGATAAACTTGATTTAGCACCTTACCAAAATGATTTTTCCTGTTTTATGCAGGAAGCTGATAAACAGAATATTGAGCATATGCTCTGTATTAGTATTGATTTAGAAGCCTACCCGAGCATGTGTGCGTTGGTGCAGCCTTATAAAAATATATCGTTATCAGTTGGTGTGCACCCTAATGTTGATACTGGGCAAGATCCAACGGCAGCAGAGCTGATTGCTTTGGCTGATAATGAGCGTGTTGTTGCCATTGGTGAAACTGGCTTAGATTATTTTCGTAGTGAAGGTGATTTGGCTTGGCAGCACCAGCGTTTTGTTAATCATATAGAAGCGGCAAAAGTGACTAAAAAGCCTTTGATTATTCATACGCGTGAAGCAGGTACAGACACTTTAAGAATTCTAAAAGAGCAGGGGGCCGATGAGGTCGGCGGAGTCATTCACTGCTTCACCGAAGATTGGGATTTTGCGCAACAAGCTATGGATTTGAACTTTTATATTTCTTTTTCAGGAATTGTGACCTTTAAGAATGCGAAAGCCATTCAGGAGGTTGCTAAAAAAGTCCCTGCTGATCGCTATTTAATAGAAACTGATTCTCCTTATTTGGCTCCCACCCCTTTTAGGGGGAAATCTAATTACCCTATTTATGTACAGCATGTAGCACAATATGTTGCAGATCTACGTGAGGTCAGTGTAGCAACGGTTGCGCAACAGTCAAATGACAACTTTCG
>CAZXJK010000413.1:0-1577 GCA_964640895.1 uncultured Methylomonas sp. | reverse complement strand
ATTCAGGTGACAGGAGTCCCTGAATTTCGTGAGGTAGCATGGCGCGCCTGAAAATTCCCATATTTTCTGTTTCTGGCGAACCGTATAACCAATTTTTAGCGCGTATTGGTATTCAGGCGGATGCTGATGTGGTGGTTTTTGCAGGATTAGGCCTAATTTTTGATGATTATCACTATTTTCGTACCCAATTTGAAGAGGCGGGGGTATTTGCGCGTACCGTGATGTTTTGTAATTTGGCATCCGATCCGATTGTAGAGCGATTATTGGTTTTAGATATGGCCTTGGCGGTGGCGGAACGCTTTGCCGTAGAAGAGGGCAAGCGCGTCTTGGTTTTGGCGACAGATATGACAGCTTATGCGGATGCCATGAAAGAAGTGGGTATTTCTATGGAGCGTGTACCTGCCAATCGTGGTTATATGGGGGATTTATATTCGCAATTAGCACGTCGTTATGAAAAAGCTTGTGATTATGATGCGGCGGGTTCGGTGACTATTTTATCAGTGACTACCATGCCTGGTGGGGATGTGACCCATCCAGTACCTGATAATACGGGTTATATTACTGAAGGTCAGTTTTACTTACATGACAATATGTTGGATCCATTCGGTTCTTTATCACGCTTAAAGCAGCATGTGATTGGTTCAGAAACCCGTGAAGATCATTCACAAATTATGAACACCATGATTCGTTTTTATTCCGGCGCAACGGAAGCAGAGCAAAAACAAGCGATGGCTTTCGATTTATCCGGTTATGATGAAAAATTATTAAAATTTGGTGAATTATTTAGGAAGCGGTTTATGCGTTTAGATGTCTCTATTCCATTAGAGGAGGCGCTAGATTTATGTTGGCAAACTTTGGCTGAATGCTTTGATGAAAGTGAGTTATTAATGAAGCAAGCTTTGATTGATAAGTATTTTCCAAAAACTAAAGAGTCTGTCAATGGCTAGGCTTGCTTATAGTAAAGCTTCATTGAGCAAGGAAAGTGCTAAGCTGAAACGTTTCAAACAGTTTCTGCCTTCTTTGGACTTAAAGCGTCAGAAATTGGCGGTGGAGCGTAAAAAAGCACTGGCTACCTTGCGTCAGACTGAACTTGAAATTAAACAATGCTACCAAAAATCAGCCGCGATGTTGCCGATGCTCGCTGATAAAAGTATTCACGTACAAAGCTTGGTAAAAGTAGTACAAGTTGCAGTGGGTGAGGAAAATATTGTGGGGGTACATTTACCCGTATTAAAAGAGGTAAGTGTCGAGGTGCAAGCGTACTCTTTGTTTACTGAGCCGCACTGGGTTGATCAATTGGTCGTACAGTTAAAAATAATGATGCGTCTAAAATTACAACAACAGATTGAGGTACAGCGTGTAGGCGTACTAGGTGATGCTGTTAAAAAAGTAACGCAGCGTGTTAATCTGTTTGATAAAGTGTTAATTCCTAAAGCTCAACAAGATATTCGTAAAATTCGTATTTATTTATCTGATTTGGAGCGAGCAGGTGTGGTGCGAGCCAAAAGCACTAAACAAAAACGTTTAAGAGCTAATAAGGTGGGTTAAATGGCTATTGTAACCTTAAAAAAATTAAC
>CAZXJK010000412.1:0-1625 GCA_964640895.1 uncultured Methylomonas sp. | reverse complement strand
AGTATTTTCGGGCAATCGTTGGGACTGCTACTCTTGCATATTATTAAACATTAAGACATACCTTGATAAAACTGCCACAATTGTTATCAAAATGACTATGATTCAAGGTCAGGCAAATCATCCTCAGAGCCTAATAAAACTGCAATCCAGCGCGTATCAGCACTTTGCTCTAAAATAATTTTCACAATCATAGTAAACGGCACTGAAAGCAACATACCCACACTGCCAAACACCCAACCCCAAAAAGTTAATGATAAAAACACCACTAAAGTTGATAAGCCCAAGCCTTTGCCCATAATGCGAGGTTCCCAAACATTGCCCACAATCATGTTGACCAAAAAATAGCCTAGGATTACTAATAAAGTACTATCAATGCCCAACTGTACTAAGCTGAGCAACATAGTCGGCACCGCAGCAATAATCGAGCCTATTGTTGGTACAAAATTCAGCATAAAAGCAATAACACCCCATAGAACAGGGAAGTCCACACCTAGTGCAGATAACCATATTGTAATAAATACGCCTGTCACTAAACTGGTGATCGCTTTAATCGCTAGATATTGATTAATGCTATTAATAATCTCCTGTGAATGCTGACTAATATTGGAGTTACCAAAAGCAAACTGAATTTTCTTTGGTAATGCGCGGCTTTCAAATAGAATAAAAATAACGGTGAGTAGAATTAAAAAGATATCCGCAAATGCATTTCCTAAACTACTGACTAAACTGCCTACAAAACGCATCGTTTTACTGGCATCAAATTCTTTGAAAGTATCTATACTAATAGCTTGCTCTATACCATTTTCCTTTAACCATGTAAATAAAAAACCAGTTTTCTGTTTAAGGTTATGTTGATAAACAGGCAACTGTTCTGAAAACTCATTGACTGAACTAACTACATACCCCCCTAGCGTGCCAATAGTGACAAATAAAACCCCCATGATTAATAGTATTGCTACAGCAGAGGATATACCTTTTTTATGTAGCCAAGCTAAAGGTGGTAGACAAATAATTGCGATAAAAATAGATAAAAATAAAGGGTTTAATATCGGAGCTGCCGCCTTCATGCCAGCAATAATAATGCAAAATGCAGCGATGGTAATAAAAATATGATTTTTGGAGTTAGGCATCTTTGTTCAATAAGTTAAGGTTATACATTTATTCTGAGTTGAAATGCGCACTTTCTAAAGTCAGCAGTAAAAAAATTACTTTTCTTACCACTTTAAGAGACGATAATTTAATAATACCCGAGTCTGTGAATATCATCAACCGCCTCCTTTGGGAGTGAAAAGATACTCAAGCGACTTAAGGAACATGCAGATTTTAAACTTCCTGAATTCAACTCATAAGAGCATAACCCAATAAATTTTTCATATCTATCCCAGTCAGTTCTTCAAATATTTCATAGGTGTTTTGTAGTTGAGACACTTTTTAGGGCGACTGTTTAGTTTATCAACAGCTCTAAAAACCTCTTTTATAGTGACATCAGGTGTGTTAATTATAGCTCTGTGTTTCTAAAATGAAAATTGCTGCCCCTCGGCTGTCTCCAGTGTGAATGCTCTAATGTTAGCACCGGGTGTGATTAAAAGTGTGTGGGATTTTCAAAAATATTAAGCAGCTATAGC
>CAZXJK010000411.1:0-1653 GCA_964640895.1 uncultured Methylomonas sp. | reverse complement strand
GGAAAACTGAGCGTGACTAAAGGTAAAAAATGCAAAATACGCTGAATCGCTGGATGATAACGACGATGTTGACAATTTAAAAGATATAGACGAGAAGCTGTACGGCTGGTCTATTAATATCTTGCGTACAGTGATGAAAATGCTGAAAGTTAATGTCAAGTTACATGCCGATCAGTCTGCTTTAGAGGGTGATATTTTCTTATGTAATCACTTTTCCCGCTTTGAAACTTTAATACCTCAATTTTTAATTTACGAAGAAACAGGTGCCTATAGTTGCTCCATTGCATCTGCCGAGTTTTTTAAAGATGATTCGCTGCTTGCGGATTATTTGCATAATATGGGTGTCATTCCGCACAACCATCCTAACTTGTTTGCCAACCTTGCACGGCAAGTTTTTTTGGGAAGGAAAGTGATTATTTTCCCAGAAGGTGGCATGGTTAAGGATCGTCGGGTTTTGGATCGACACGGTAACTATAGTATTTATTCACGGATCACGGGCGAACGGCGTAAACAGCATACAGGGGCGGCTGTTTTAGCACAGGGCATTGAGGCATTTAAGACCATTGTGCGCAATGCTTACTGTGATAAAGATTATGCGCAATTAAAACGCTGGCAACAGGAGTTACAACTGGACTCACTGGAACAGTTGCTGACGACTGCATTAAAACCCACGATTATTATTCCTACCAATATTACCTTTTATCCTATTCGATCTACCGAAAATTTATTACTCAAAAGTGCCGAGTTTTTTGCGAATGGTCTGAGCACGCGTCAAACTGAAGAGTTGCTGGTAGAAGGTAATATTTTGTTGAAAGATACCGATATGGATTTACGCATGGGGCAGCCTGTAGATCCGCGGGAAAAATGGCATTGGTGGAATCGGTATGTCTTAAATATGGTGGCGACAGAGTTACAATCTTTGGACGATATTTTTGCCGTCTATGCATCGCCTAAAAACTGGAAACAAAAATTATTGGGTTATTATTTTAGGCGCAGTGCTAAAGCCACCCGTAACCAATATATGAAAAAAATTTATGCTAATTTGACGATCAATTTAAGTCATTTAGCTTCTACTTTGATTATGTACTGTATAGAACGTGATCAGCACCAGATTGATAAGAAGTGCTTTTATAAAACGCTTTATATCGCAATTAAATCCTTACAAAATAATAATTGGATCAGGTTACATCGCAGTTTATTGAACCCAGATGAATATAGTGATTTGTGTGCGGGCACAAGTAAACGCTTTGAGCATTTTATTCGCATCGCGGAAACTTCTGAATTGATAGCCACTGACTTAAGCAGCTACCAATTTTTGCCCAAGCTCTCTGCTGAATTTGATTTTGATACCATCAGAATGGAAAATCTGATTGTAGTTTATAGTAATGAGGTTGCCCCAATTTCTGTTGTAAAAGAGGCGGTGGTGCTTGCTTATAAACAGTGTACTAAGTTGACTGATAAGCAGTTGGCCATGTGGATGTTTCACGATGAAATACTTTCCTTAAAATGGGATGCAGCCCGCTATTCCAAAGCACGTTATGATGATATTAATCAACAAGAAACCGCAACTGCATCAGCACAGCCTTTCTTATTAAGACCTAAAAAAGGTAATGGTGTCGGCGTGGTTTTGGTGCATGGTTTATTGGCATCCCC
>CAZXJK010000410.1:0-1661 GCA_964640895.1 uncultured Methylomonas sp. | reverse complement strand
ACGCGAGAGGAGCAAGAATTGCATTCCGAATAGCCGTCCAGCCATTTGAGGTAGCCATGTTAGGATTTCATTCCCCGCTGCTTGTGGCGGGGTGTTTAATTTAGTTTTTGCAATAAGTTATTCAAATTAATAGCCTCCGTATCCTGCGCCATGGGGTAAGTTTCTTCCCCTGGATATACAACATAACGCTTATTTGCCTGAATATCATCACAGGCATAATAAAATCCTTTTGTTACTTTGGGGCTTAAGCTACGCTTAATTTCAATCGCCCAGATTTTTTGGTCGGGAAATTTTAGGATTAAATCACACTCAGCCCCACCAGTGCTGCGATAAAAATAGGCTTCTGTATTTTGAGGCACTAAGTTAAGAATATTTTCAATAATATAGCCTTCCCAGCTGCTACCACATACCGGGTGGCTTAATAAGTTTTCTTGTGTCTGAATACCTAAAAGGGCATGGGTTAAGCCACTATCTCTGATATAAACTTTAGGTGATTTAACCATACGTTTTGCGGTATTGCTATGCCAAGGTTTTAAGCGGCGCACTAAAAGTAAATTAACTAAAAGGTCTAGGTATTTAGTCACTGTTTTACCATCAATAGCTAATGCACTGGCTAGTTTAGATGCATTAAGTAGTTCACTTTGGTTGTGTGCCAGCATAACCCAAAGTCTGCGTAAGGTTTCGGCAGGAATACGGGAACCTAATTGAGGAATATCTCGTTCAAGATAGGTGCGAATAAAATCTAAACGCCATTGAAAGCTAATGTTGTCATCTATGGCTAATAAACTGTTTGGAAACCCACCTCTAACCCACAGCTGCTGTTGCTGATTGTTATTTTTTACTTCTAAGGCGTGTAACGGGGGAAGTTCTAAATATGCAATACGCCCTGCTAATGTTTCACTGGATTGTTTTAAGAGTTCGATTGAAGCCGAGCCGAGTAATAAAAAGCGTGCACTACGAAGTCCTTTGCGTCTTCCTTGGTCAATCAACCCTCGTAAGTTTTGAAATAATTCGGGGGCACGTTGAACTTCATCAAGAATAACTAATTTATCCTCATGTTGGGATAAATAAAGTTCAGCTTGGCTTAGTTTCGCTCTATCTTGTTCAGATTCTAGGTCTAAATAGATGGCGTTTCGATGTTCTGCAATAATTAAAGCGAGCGTTGTTTTACCTGCCTGCCTTGGCCCTAAAAGGGCAACAGCGGGGTAGTTATCAATAAAGTATTCAAGTTTAGCTTGTAAGTAGCGCGTTATAATCCTTGTAATTATGGATTATAATTCCTTATTTGCAATGTTTATTTTGCTTGTCTACTTTTTTGTATAAAAGCGAAAGCCTTTAATTTCAGTATGATTATTGTCTAGTATGGCTTGTAAAGCAATTTTTTTAGGTTTGCTTGTGGATAATGAGAAGTTACCACCAATTCTGGTAACATATTGATTTTAAATAAACTGCATTGATTTGCAGGGACTACCCAAAAAAGTACGGGTGCTTATTGCTATTTGTGGTGGTGTTTTATTTTCAGGTGCCTTAGTGTCCCATAGGAATTTTAGGCAAAAAAAAGGCTGTAGAGGAAAGCCTCTACAGCCTTTAATTTATTTGGATTTAGCTGGTGCCCAGGGGCGGAATCGAACCGTCGACACGAGGATTTTCAGTCCTCTGCT
>CAZXJK010000409.1:0-1703 GCA_964640895.1 uncultured Methylomonas sp. | reverse complement strand
AATTCAGGTGACAGGAGTCCCTGAATTTCGTGAGGTAGCATGGCGCGCCTGTTGTTTTGCGGTTGGATCTTGTACGTGCTGTTTAAGATAGTCCAAATCCTGATATATTGTTTTCATAGCTCCCCTAGGGCTGAGGAGTGAGAAATCAATGATTTTCCGCTCCTTAAAAAGTAAGAATAATAGGTTGTAATAAGGTGTAAATTTTTATACTAAAATATTACAATTAACCATTAACATTACGCTTATTTTTAGAGTTAGACAATAACATCCATCATTGTCTGGCATAGATAATAAAGCTATAATGAAAGGTTACGCTTTCATCCTTGATATCCTCTCTTGCTACTTGCTGCCACTGTTGTTTATTAATGGCAGGGAACCAAGTGTCGCCCTCAAATTCTTGGTGTATTTCGGTAATATAAAGCTTATCTGCTAGCTCTAAAGCGACTTCATACAAAGTAGCGCCGCCAATGACAAAGGCTTCATCAAGCTCAGCACAACTTTCGATTGCAGCCTCAAGGCTATTAAAAACCTGGCAACCTTCTTGGCTATAATCAGGGTTACGGCTGATAATAATATTTTGTCGGCCTGGTAACGGTCTACCAATAGATTCAAAGGTTTTACGCCCCATAATAATGGGGTGCCCCATGGTTATCTTTTTAAACTTTTTTAAGTCTGCTGATAAATGCCAAGGCATTGCATTGTTAATACCGATAGTATGGTTACTTGCCATCGCGACAATAAGTGAAAGTTGCATATTTATATCCAAATACTCTTGCATAGGCGCATTTGCTATGCCTATAGGGAAAAGGTGATAATGCATTTTACCTATTTTTTTCTTATTTTGAGCTTTATATGAGTACTGAACAAACTTTATTACAACGTAGTGATGCCAAGTGTGAATTATGCGCAGCTAATCAAAACTTGAGTGATTATAACTTAGCACCGGACAATGATGACAGTGCCGCAAAGTCAATTTTGGTTTGTGCTAGCTGCAATGCTCAAATTGTGGATCCAAGTTCAATGGATGCTAATCACTGGCGTTGCCTGAATGATAGTATGTGGAATCCTGAGCCTGTGGTGCAAGTTATGGCGTGGCGCGTACTAAAAAGTTAGCTGCTGAATCGCGTGGGCGCAAGACTTATTGGACATGTTATATTTAGAACCTGAGGTACTTAGCTGGGCAGAGTCGGCAAGCCTTAGTGGAGAGACTGCATCTGATATAGAACCAACTATTGATAGTAATGGTGCCCAGTTAGCGGGCGGTGATACGGTGACTTTAATTAAAGATTTAACGGTTAAAGGCGCTGGATTTACAGCAAAGCGCGGCACTGTTGTTAAGAATATATCATTAACTGATAACCCAAAACATATAGAAGGGCGGGTTAATGGTGTGCGTATTGTATTGGTTGCGGATTATTTAAAGAAAGTTGGTTAAGGGGCGATAATTCAATAAGGCACTTGGAAATAAATAAGCATCCAATATTTTGGCAGGATTTTTGTTTGTCATTAGTGCTGTAGCAATAGGCGCATAGCAGGCTACGTAACTATTGCTACAGTACTGATGACGGACAAAAAAACCAGTAAAGATGGATGATTATTTATTTCCAGGTGCCTAATACCTGAGTCTGACTGGTCTTTTGACTGCACAGCCGCGCCATACTTTCGGGATTTTATTAAATTCTCGGTAGTAGCAATTCATTTAA
>CAZXJK010000408.1:0-1716 GCA_964640895.1 uncultured Methylomonas sp. | reverse complement strand
TGGGTATTTCCAATTCTACAAATTGCCCAGGCTCAAACTCAAATCCTAAGCCTAAGCCTAACTCCGGATCATCTTGTAGTTGCAGCACAACTTTTAGGGTACGTTCGGCAATTTTGTCGATACTGATAATTTCAGCATCTCGAGGTTTGACTAGCGTGTGAGGAATGCTTTCAGCATCATAGGGTACGTTAATGTGTAAATCGGTTTTAGGCATCGTACGGCATAGTAAAATATCACCTTGTGCCGCTGCCTCTGCTGATAAAACATCGGCACTATAGCTTTAATCACCTGTTGTGCAAGTACCTAAGCAAGCTCCACAGCTGCCTGATTTACAACTAAAGGGAGGGTAGAGACTAGCCGCTTCGGCAGCATCTTGAACATTTTGTTGCTCTGTGCACGAAAATTCAAATTGTTGATTATCGCGTGTGGATAAAATAATTTTGTGACTCATAATATTTTAATATCAAGATAGAGTAGTCATAAGTACCTGTGCAAAATTAATCTAACACTTTGTAGAATGAGTGAAATAGAACACAATCCTATCGTAGGTTGCGGGTAAGGCACGAACCCCAACAGTGTGCGCAATATTGTTGGGGTTCGTGCCTTACCCGCAACCTACTCAAGTTATACAAAATAAAAAATGTTAAATTAATTATGCTTGAGTACTTATTGCTCGCAAGGGGCAAGGGGCAAGGTGAGCGGGGGGCTCTCACCTTGCTATAGTTATTAAACAGGCATCAATCTAAGCTGCTTTTTTCAATGCCATCGCCAAATCATCAGCAGCTACGCCATTTGGTTTAATATCAAACTCTTTAACCAAAATGTCTAAGACGGCAGGTGTTATAAAAGCAGGCAATGTTGGGCCTAAATGGATGCCCTTAATGCCTAAGGCTAATAAGGATAATAAAACGGCCACTGCTTTTTGTTCAAACCATGAAATCATCATTGATAGTGGTAAGTCATTGACTTCACAATCAAATGCATCTGCTAAAGCACTGGCAATTTGAATGGCAGAATAAGCATCATTACATTGACCAATATCCAACAAACGTGGAATGCCGCCAATATCACCAAACTCTTGCTCATGGAAACGGTATTTGCCACAACCTAAGGTCATAATGACGCAATCATCAGGTGTTTGTTCTGCTATTTCAGTATAGTAATTACGGCCTGGTGCGGCACCATCACAACCACCAACCAAGAAGAAGTGGCGAATATCACCACTTTTTACCGCAGCAATCACTTTATCAGCAACACCCAATACTGCATGGCGACCAAAGCCAACGGTCACTGATTTTTCTTCCGCGTCTTCTTTATGACCAGGCATAGCTTTGGCAACTTGAATGACAGGGGCGAAATCATAGCCTTCAATATGGCGTACTCCAGGCCATCCCACAGGGCCAGCAGTGAAAATACGGTTTTTATAGGCTGGGGTAGGCTCAATCAGGCAATTGGATGTCATTAAAATAGGGCCAGGAAATGCAGCAAATTCGATATGTTGATTTTGCCATGCACTACCGTAGTTACCTGCTAAGTGCGGGTAAGCACGTAGTTTTGGATAGGCATGTGCTGGTAGCATTTCACCGTGTGTATAAATATTTATACCACTGTCTTTAGTTTGCTCGAGTAATTCATATAAATCTTTTAAATCATGGCCGCTAACCAGAATGGCTTTACCTTTTACTGGGGTAATGCGTGCTTGTGCAGGCTCTTGTG
>CAZXJK010000407.1:0-1760 GCA_964640895.1 uncultured Methylomonas sp. | reverse complement strand
AGGGTGTTGGGTCGGGTAGGGGGTCTAGTTCTGCTTCATCGGCATGTCTTTGCTGCTGCCTGTTATGTTTACGATGGTAATCAATGGCTAAATTACTGACAATTTTGTAAAGAAAGGCACGTGGATTGTTAATCTTTTTATCAGATTTAACATTGACTAAGCGGAGATAGGCATCTTGCAAAATATCGGCAGCAATATCAGGGCAATGGTTGTGTTGAATTAAATACCCGGTCAATTCATCATGGTGTTGCTGAATGAGCTTGGAGGCAGAGATAGTTGAAAATTTGGACATGCTTTAGGCTATTGGTCATAGCATATAAATGCAATTAACCTAGGTGGTTGACTAGGGAGCTATAAAATAAAGCAAAAAACTCGCCAAAAAAAGATAGGTTAGTTATTTCAGTGGGTAATAATTAATGGGTGGGCGCGTGTTATTAAAACATTGTTATTTAGCGGGTGAGAAGGAGGGCAATAGAAAAATACGGATACTTTAGAAATGGTTAAGGGGGCATATATTGTTTAATATGCGGCAGTTACTCCACCGCATATTAAATCGCTTGAGTTTACATCAAAACCTATTGACTCATCATCACTCGTTTAGCCTCGGCCTCTAAATCTATATAAGGCGTTCCTTCTACCGTTACTCCAACAAAAGCAATTTCTCCGCCACTAAATTTGCTAGGTGATGGATATAATTCACTCACCGCGTCACCACTATCATAAGCGATACATAGACCATCTCCTGATAAGGTAAATTTAGCAGGCTGAGTTTTCATTGGGCCTTCAGCCACTACCGTTTCGTTAATATACAGCTTAGTTCTACCGATAGACTCGCCATTTTTACCTGTTTTTTCTCTGGTAAACTCCATTCCTACAGTATATTTTCCAGAAGTCAGTTTTTGAGAGGATTCAAAAACCTGCTCTGGTTTTATGCCCAAAAAATTATAAACATAATAGAGTTTATTATTCTTAATAAATAAAGAATGGCCGCCAAATCGTGAACCGTGTGCAAATATAACGCCTGACGCATTTTCAGTCAGCTCTACATTTGCCAGTATTTTATACGAGCGACCTCTTACATTAACCGCCACGCCCTCTGGAACAGGTGCTGTATTGGGGTAATAAACGTATCTATCCCTAGCTGGTTCTTGTGACGGTCTTTCTATCGCAATAATTTCAGCAGCACTTCTATCATCTAACGGTAAAACATTATTCTTTTCAGCTTCCACAAACCAAGCCGCAATTAATTCCTGTAGTTTTTCAGGGTTTTCTTTTGCAAGGTCTTTAGATTCTGATCTATCCACAGCAACGTGGTATAGCTCCCAATCATCTTTATCAAAATGTCCTTTTCCTGAGAGTGGTGCGTGGACAGCTGCGGCTTTCCAGCCATCTTTCCAAATACCACGCGAACCTAACATAGCAAAATATTGCACCTCTTTTTGAGTAGGATCCGTTGGTTTTGCATCAAAAGTATAGACCATTGATACGCCCGATAGTGGTTCTTGTGCAACGCCGTTATAAACTTTTGGCATCTCAAGGCCGACTAAATCAAGAATGGTCGGCACAATATCAACTGAATGATGGTATTGCTGACGTATTTCACCTTTAGCTTTTATCCCCTTTGGCCAAGAAATAATAAGTGGGTCATTGGTGCCACCCGCATATTGTGAGTAACGTTTAAACATTTTGAATGGCGCAGAAAAAGCAGAAGCCCATCCTGTTGGATAATGCTCGTATGTTTCTGGTCCACCTAATACATC
>CAZXJK010000406.1:0-1770 GCA_964640895.1 uncultured Methylomonas sp. | reverse complement strand
GCCAAAATGAGGGGAAGTCTAAGGCAACCTAAAAGTCGCTTTTCGACAGCCTAGGGACTACCCCAGGTTTAAATTTTATTTACGCACATATGAACCGCCTGATTAAGGCGCAAGATTTAAATACAATTTATATTGCTGGGCCTGGGCATGGTGGGTCTGGGTTAGTTGCTAATACATGGCTGGAAGGTACTTATAGCGAATACTATCCAGATATTTCTGAAGATGAAACGGGTATGCGCCGCTTGTTTAAGCAATTTAGCTTTCCAGGTGGTATTCC
Organism: uncultured Methylomonas sp.; assembly: GCA_964640895.1. Lineage (GTDB taxonomy): Bacteria > Pseudomonadota > Gammaproteobacteria > Methylococcales > Methylomonadaceae > Methyloprofundus. The sequence continues at coordinate 1,493 of CAZXJK010000406.1, read as the reverse complement.
TAGTCATGTTGCACCTGAAACGCCAGGCTCTATTCATGAGGGCGGAGAGTTAGGTTATGCGGTTTCCCATGCTTATGGTGCGGTGTTTGATAACCCAGATTTAATAGCTTGTTGTGTGGTGGGGGATGGTGAAGCAGAAACTGGTCCATTAGCGACATCTTGGCATTCGAATAAATTCTTAAATCCCATTCGTGATGGTGCAGTGTTACCTATATTGCATTTGAATGGCTATAAAATTGCTAATCCAACACTTTTGGCACGTATACCTAAAGAGGAGTTAGAAAGTTTATTTATTGGTTATGGTTATAAACCGTATTTTGTAGAAGGTTCTGATCCTGAAATCATGCATCAAAAAATGGCAGCGACCATGGATGTGGTGATTGCGGAAATTAAAGCTATTCAACAACAAGCTCGTGAATCGGGTAAGGCGATACGTCCTAAATGGCCTATTATTATATTGCGTTCACCTAAAGGATGGACTGGCCCTAAAGAAGTCGATGGTAAAAAAGCTGAAGATTTTTGGCGTTCACATCAAGTGCCTTTTTCGGGAGTGCGCGAAGACCCTAGTCACCTGAAATTATTAGAAGAGTGGTTGCAAAGTTATAAAGCAGAAGAACTATTTGATGAAAATGGTGTCTTTTTAGCTGAGTTGAAGGCATTGGCACCGAAGCATCAGCGGCGTATGGGTGATAACAGTCATGCTAATGGTGGATTATTATTAAAGAAATTACATTTGCCGCAATTTGCTGATTATGCAATCGATGTGCCTACACCGGGAGCTGTCAAAGCAGAAGCAACACGGGTGCAAGGGCAGTTTCTACGTGATGTTATGCAGAAAAATGCAGAGCAGCAAAATTTTCGTTTATTTGGCCCTGATGAAACCGCATCCAATCGCTGGAGTGCTGCCTTTGAAGTAACCGATAGAACTTGGATGGAGTCAACCATTCCTGAAGATGATCATTTATCTGTCGATGGCAGAGTGATGGAAATTCTTTCCGAGCATACTTGTCAAGGTTGGTTGGAAGGTTATTTGTTAACAGGGCGACATGGTTTTTTTAATTGCTATGAAGCTTTTATTCATATCATTGATTCGATGTTTAATCAGCATGCAAAGTGGTTGAAAACAACGAGTGATATTGAGTGGCGTAGACCCGTTGCCTCCTTAAATTATTTATTGTCTTCACATGTGTGGCGGCAAGATCATAATGGTTTTTCTCACCAAGATCCAGGCTTTATCGATCATGTGGTGAATAAAAAACCTTCAGTGATTCGTGTATATCTGCCACCTGATGCGAATACTTTATTATCAGTTACCGATCATTGTTTGCGTAGTCGTAACTATGTCAATGTGGTGGTGTGTGGTAAACAGCCTGCTGAGCAATGGTTAGATATGGATAGTGCTATTAAGCATTGTACTGCGGGTATCGGCATTTGGGATTGGGTGCAACCCGCCCTCCGCGCTTGCTGAGATAAAATAATAAGGTAAACTCCTC
>CAZXJK010000405.1:0-1808 GCA_964640895.1 uncultured Methylomonas sp. | reverse complement strand
AATTCAGGTGACAGGAGTCCCTGAATTTCGTGAGGTAGCATGGCGCGCCTGGTTTGTGTTTTACAAGCATAAGCCGAATAGGCAAGTACAATCGCACTGACAGTAAACAAGCTACTGATAAAAAAAATCAGTGTCCAGCTCATAAGCATTGGAAAAATAATACCCATAATACCGATAACGATCATTGCAATACCAGCTGGTTTAGCTTTCTCATTAAATTGTTCTAAACTCTGTGGGTCAAGGCTTAAAAATATACTCATAATATTTTCCTGAAATAAAAATTAAATTAATACTCTTCTTATTAGAAAGAGTTTATAAAGATTGAATTACATATACCATAACCTGAAATTATTGAGCCCTGAATGTTCATTTCTAAGTTTATTCAGAAAACATTTCTGGTAGTAATAAGTAGCTAGCAATCAAAAAACACACACCACCCTGAAAGGTAAAAAAAGCCGATAGCCAACGAAAACTCTCTGAAATATCTCCAGGGGGTACAGCCAAGCCATACAAGGCAGAAATCATAAATCCTATTGAGCCTAATAAATTGAATACCGTAATCCACCACTCAATATTGCTAGGTTGCCAGCCCCAATAGCCATGACAAACCTCCATAAAGGCTAAACGACTGGCAATCAAAAAGCAGATGCAGCCGATAATATTAGGTATCCAAATCAATATATCCTGTTGTATCCAATTCAGATCATTGATAAAAGCATTACCCGTATTAAAATTGAACATCACCGTACCTATTAATTGTACCAAACTTGCCATATAGCCAATACGTTTTGGATACCAAGCTACCCATTGAAACGTAGTAGGTGCTTGCTCTCCAGCAAATAGGCTTGCGCTATCTTCTACATTAATGGATTCCAGTAACTGACACAAGGCTGCTGCAGTAAAAAAGAGCGAACCAATGAAGAAAACCAAGTCCAACGTTATATTTGCCAGCCATTCTTGAGGGATCTCTTGTGGAAAGGTAATGGCATAACCACCAATACTAAAGAGTGTAGAACCAATGGTAAATAAGATTGCAACCCACCAAGTTAGCCGAGCTGGTGCCCAAAACTGTAACCACGGATTTCTTAATTTGGGTGTGATAGCTGCAGTTTCTGATGATATAATTAATGCTCCCCGCCCTTTACGGTGCCTGCGTGATGTCACTATTTTTTGCACATCTCCTGCCAGAGAGTGTACTGCTTTAGTAATGTAAGTCGGGCCAGAAAAATGCGTATTTGTATGAGAGGCTGTCATAGTTGATTAATGGTGAAAATTACCACCTTGTTTTTTAGGGATCAAATTAGGTTGTGATTTAAACCATTCTAATGCTACTCGCATATCTTTGAGCAACATATCTGCCATATCACGACTAAAGCCTTCTTTTACCTCAACACGTTGCACCACAAGATCCTGACGATTTGGTGGCATGGGATAAGCTGGCACCAGCCACTTCTTTTACGGGTTCATACTTACCGTCCATGGTGCTGCCCATGATAACAATCACTCCGATGGTGTTTTCATCAACCAACTTTAAGGCTTCTTCCGCATTTAAGGTAAAACGATTACCTTCCGCCATCACTTCACGCACTTCAATATCCCAGTATTTACAAAACTTGTGCCAGCATATTTGTGCATTAGCCCCCATGATAATATTAGGCTTATCGGTCGATTTTTCCGCTTTGTTCATTTTATCACGCCAGTTCCATTTCAGCACCATACCGCCCAACATTGCCGCCTCACTAGAACCTAGCGTAGGTGTTCCCGTGGCAGTTTCATGGTCAGGAGAGTTCCATAAGTTTGCAGCGATT
>CAZXJK010000404.1:0-1817 GCA_964640895.1 uncultured Methylomonas sp. | reverse complement strand
ATATAGTCAAGTCGGTAATAATGCCGCACTGTACCGTAGCATAACGCCTGAATAAATGCCCTTTCCTGCACATCAACTACTTGCCCCCAGGCCTCTTCAATAGCAACCGTCATTGACCTGCCTGCAAAGACCTTACCCAAAATATTAGCAGCAACTAAACGAGAATTCATACCCGTACTCCCATCATTGGCCTAACTGCTGTCCAGCCACATTATGCGCATTTAAAAAAGCAGCGACTGGCATCCGTTTTTTACCAGGCATTTGCACCTCCAATAAGCGTAACACCCCATCACCTGTTGCAACATCAATATGTTTACTATCATTTAAAATAACACCGGGAAGCGCATCAGTATCGACAACCACCACTTCAGCCTGCCAAACACGCATGATTTTGTCTTGCAGCACCGTTTGTGCCACAGGCCATGCATTCAAACCTCGCACCTGCCGAGCCAATTCAATAGCTGACTTACTCCAGTCTAATTTGGACTCATTTTTCTCCAGCTTATGTGCATAAGTGACCAAAGATTCATCTTGAGGCTCAGGCGTTAATTGCTGGGCTTGCAATAATTCCAATGTAGTACGCAGCCCCTCCGCGCCTAATACCATCATCCTGTCATGCAGCTCGCTAGCTGTCTCATTATCGCCAATACGACACACAGTTTTATGTAACATATCTCCAGCATCCAATTGCTTAATGACATTCATAATAGTGATCCCGGTTTCAGTATCACCCGCTATGATAGCCCGATTAATCGGCGCCGCACCTCGCCAACGCGGCAATAATGATCCATGAATATTAATACAGCCCAACTTAGGGATATCCAATACTTCCTGTGACAAAATCAAGCCATACGCAACCACCACCATTAAATCAGCCTCCAAAGATCGGAGCTGCTCTACATCTTCTGCTACCTTTAAATTTTTAGGCTGCAAAACAGGAATGTCTGCACTTAATGCCAAGGCTTTTACAGGGCCAAGCTGCACTTTTCGGCCACGACCAGCAGGACGATCGGGTTGCGTATAAACTGCCACCACTTCATGCTCAGAGCCTAATAACATCTGCAATGCCGGTACTGCAAATTCGGGCGTGCCCGCAAAAATAATCTTCATCTTTTAAGCATCTCGCTTATGCTGTTTTTGCATTTTCTTTTTAATTCTTTGTCGTTTTAAAGAGGATAAGTAATCCACAAATAACTTACCCTGCAAATGATCCATCTCATGTTGTACACACACAGCCAACAAGCCATCTGCCTCTAATTCAAAGGCAATACCAACCTTATCTAAAGCTGATATTTTAACCTTTTCAGCACGCTGTATAGGCTCAAAAATACCCGGCACCGACAAACAGCCTTCATCAGACTCTTCTTCACCCGACGCTTCAATCAGCTTCGGATTAATTAAACAAATAGGCTCATCCCTCTCGTCACTGATATCCAGCACGATAATACGCTTATGCACATCCACTTGTGTTGCAGCCAAACCAACACCATGCGCATCATACATAGTCTCAAACATATCATTCACCAAACTTGTAATGGCGGCATTCACCTCATCAACCGACTTCGCTACAGTACGTAAGCGCGGGTCAGGAAATTCGAGAATTGACAAAATACCCACTTAACTCTCCACTATTAAATTATTTATAACTGGAATTTTAGCCGAAATTAGAAACTTATGATACCCAAGAAATCCAGCTTTAAAGCAGGATTGCTAATGATTAGCACCAGAATTTTATGAATTATATTTGTAAAAATAGACATAGAACTTAGGCACCTGGAAATAAATAATCATCCATCTTTACTGGTTTTTTTGTCCGT
>CAZXJK010000403.1:0-1828 GCA_964640895.1 uncultured Methylomonas sp. | reverse complement strand
GCTTAAGTTTAGCAGTGTTGTACTTAATTTATTATGCAGAAGTATTTTTATTTTCACAAAACTGTATGGTTAAATGACTTGTTTTAAGAATTTGGGCTAAAGCTCTGCAAAACTGGAATAGGTTAACAGAGCTTTAGATCTATATATTAAATTTCAGACGCTAATTTTTCCGCGTAACCAGTATAACTACGGGGTGTTAACTCAATCAATGCTTGTTTAGCTTCAGCAGGTAACTCCAATTTTTCAATAAATGCTTGCATATCAGCACCCGTAATACGCTGCCCACGCGTTAATTCTTTTAATTTCTCATAAGGCTTTTCAATGCCATAGCGACGCATGACGGTTTGTACTGGCTCAGCTAATACTTCCCAATTTGCATCTAAATCTGCTTCAATAATGTCATTATTGATTTGCAGTTTAGAAATACCTTTTAGGGCTGCTTGGATAGCAATACTGGTATGTGCAATCCCTACACCAATATTACGTAATACTGTCGAATCGGTTAAATCACGTTGCCAGCGCGAAACAGGCAGTTTTTCTGCTAAATGACTAAATAAAGCATTAGCCAAACCAATATTACCTTCAGAATTTTCAAAATCAATTGGGTTGACTTTGTGTGGCATGGTAGAAGAACCAATTTCACCCGCAATGGTTTTTTGTTTGAAATAGCCTTGTGAAATATAGCCCCAAATATCACGATCAAAATCTAATAAAATAGTATTAAAACGCGATAATGCATGAAAAAATTCAGCGATATAATCATGTGGCTCAATTTGTATGGTGTAAGCATTCCAGAACAAGCCTAATGATTGCACAAAGTTTTTAGAAAATGCTTGCCAATCTACTTCAGGGTAAGCCACTGCATGTGCATTATAATTACCTACCGCACCATTAATTTTACCTAAGATTTCGACGGATTCTAACTGGTCTTTTTGGCGCAACATCCGGGCAACCACATTGGCAAATTCTTTACCTGTAGTAGTCGGGCTGGCAGATTGACCATGGGTACGTGATAGCATCGGTTGATTAGCAGTATCAGTAGCCAAAGTTTTTAAAGCATCAATACAATCGGTAATCTGGGGAAGAATAGCAATTCGGCCTTCTTTCAGCATTAATGCATAAGAAAGATTATTAATATCTTCTGAAGTACAGGCAAAATGAATGAACTCACTTACGGCATTGAGCTCGGCATTATCTGCTATTTTTTCTTTTAGAAAATACTCAACTGCTTTCACATCGTGGTTAGTTGTACTTTCTATATCTTTAACGCGTTGTGCATCGGCTTCTGAAAATTCAGTAATGATATTATTCAGTAATTGATTCGCCGAACTACTAAATTCAGGTACTTCCGTAATTTGTGCATGCGCTGCTAATGCTTGCAGCCAACGTACTTCAACTTGTACACGAAAACGGATAAGGCCATATTCGCTAAAAATAGGGCGTAATGCCTCGACTTTATTAGCATAGCGACCGTCAATCGGAGAAATAGCGGTAAGAGAGAAATTAGACATGATTTTATATAAGCAATATGAGAACTAAATAATGCTGTCTATTTTAGCAAAAGAATAGTTAGAGCAGGGGACAAAAATACTGTTTAGTTGAAATCTTTCTTATGCAGGGTCTAAGTACCCAAACACAATTACTTTAACATTTTACTTGTCTTTATTTCCATCTTCGGCGTTGCATAAAGAGTTGCGTAGCCAGCTATGCGCCTCTTTATGCGCCTTGAAGATGAAAAAAATCCTGCGTAAAATTAGTTAAATTAATTATGCTTGGGTACTTAGGCACCTGGAAATAAATAATCATCCATCTTTACTGGTTTTTTTGT
>CAZXJK010000402.1:0-1829 GCA_964640895.1 uncultured Methylomonas sp. | reverse complement strand
CATTCGACTAAGTCAGACCTCAATAATATAGTACAATACACCATAATAAATATGGAATTAATAAAAGCTCTTTGCAAATAAAAAAACGACCAATATACTGTTCAATCAATATATTAAAGATAACAACCTAATAAAGACCACATAAATATTAAGGTATTATTGCTCAAAAACAACACATCTGCGGCTTAAGCATTGGTCGTGCATTGCCTACGACTCTCACTTTAAATTGGTAGCCAAGTAAATTTGGGTGATAAGGCTCCCAAAATTCACTATGCAACGCGCAGCTAATTCCCATACACAAACTAAATACCAAGAAAGCACCTATGCCTTCTTAATCAAATTCGAAAAAATACTTAATTTACTTTAGGAGTCTTAATCTATGCCAATCAAATTTACACCTCGCCGCCTCATGCAACGTGCCCTGCCCGCTGCCATTTTGGCTTCCCTTTGCATTCAACCTGTTGCAGCTTACGAATTTGACAAACCCATTGAAAACGCACTTAAATTCGGTCAAGATGATGCTAAATATGGCCAAATAAAACTTAACTTACTTTACCGTTACGAGCTAGCTGATGTTGCGAATAATGGCAAAGATACAGCCCATGCCAACACATTGCGCATGCGCCTTGGTTATTTAACGCCTGAGTTTCATGGCTTACAAGCCTTTGCTGAGTATGAAGGTAACTTATCCATGCAGCAAGATTACTTTGTGCCAAAGGGAAACTGGCATGGGGATCCAACACGAGATGTAATTGCCGACCCACAACAAAATGAGTTGAACCAATTATGGATCAGCTATAAAGGTATTCCTGACACGGAAATCAAAGGGGGTCGCCAACGCATTAAAATGGATAACGACCGGTTTATTGGTAATGTCGGCTGGCGTCAAATGGAACAAACCTTTGACTCGGTATTAGTCACGAATAAATCTATTGAAAATCTAACCTTAAAAGCGGGTTATATTGGCAAAGTACAAAATATCTTTTCTGTGTACGACGATATAGAAATGCCCTTTTTCAATATTAACTATAAAGTAAAAGATATTGCTAGCATTACGGCTTACGGTTTATGGCTGGCAGATTATCAAACAACGGCAAAATCAACACAAACTATTGGTTTAACAGTGAAAGGCTCACCTAAAATCACTAAAAATGTGAAGCTACACTACCGTGCAGAGTACAGTTATCAGTCAGATTACTCTAAGAACCCTAATAACTTTGATTTAAGTCGCTACCACCTGATGGCTGGCGCAAGTTTTATGGGATTGACTTTAAAAGCAGCTGTCGAAGAGCTAGGCGCTAATGGCAGGCAAGCCTTTCAAACTCCGTTAGGAACCAACCATGCATTCCAAGGTTGGGCGGATGTCTTCTTGGCAACACCCAAAGATGGTGTGCGTGATGTACAGGCAATTGTTGCCGGCAAAGTAATTGGTACTAAATTAATGTTTGTTTACCATAATTTCCAAAGTGTCACCAACAATCTTGACTATGGTAATGAATATGACTTCTTAATCACCCGAAAATTTGGCAAGCATTACCACTTATTGGCTAAATATGCCTATTACGATGGTGATAGCTCAGCGGCGGGAAAATATGCCAATGATGTGCATAAATTCTGGCTACAAGCTGGGGTTGATTTCTAAAGATTGATAATATAGGAGCGAAGATTTAATAAGCCCCGAAAATATAGCGAAGAATTTTGATTTCAACGCCTGCGTTAAGAAAACAAATACGTAGCAGCAGACTACGCAACTGTTTTTATAGGACAGCGGAATCAAAAGACAAATCAGTCTTTGGGTAATATTGAACTCTCGCTCCTTAATAAAATTT
>CAZXJK010000401.1:0-1835 GCA_964640895.1 uncultured Methylomonas sp. | reverse complement strand
CTGCTGTCGCAAGGTATTGATTATCTCAAAGTATTCTCAGAACTTGACGAATACATAGTTGGTTTTTGCCAGATAACATCCCCCTATCACTTGATATTTTCTTACCTACTAGGTGAAGGAGATGATGGAGTTGTCACGTTACAAAGCCAAATACCCTATGAAATACAAGAAAATGCAAACAGAATTTATGGCTTTAACAACAGCCATGTAGGCACTTTAAAAGATCCGTCTTTTTTAGACTTATTGCATACAACCCTAGAAAAAACACGTACTACTAATACCGACCTAATGAGTAAATAAAAGGCTCTGAATAGTTGAAATTACCGTAAAGTTGCCGCCTGCTCAACAATTTCTCCCATTTTCTTACCAGGGCGAACCTGCCCTTGGTAAGTCAAAACTGTCCCTAAAGAAAAGTGACCATTAGGATTATTAAGCTTGGTATTTTGCTCTAAAACCCACATATGCCCCTCTTGTGAATCCATAATAAAGACTTTTGGAGTCAACTGTCCTGACTTGGTAGATTGCCCGCCATCATGCAAAACTATCGCTCTATAGCGACCATATTGTTCTTCAGCTATTGCTGGAGTTACAACTAAAACGCCTAAAATTGTACACATAATCATTCGTACCAAGTGAATACCGTATAAACCAAGTTGTTGCATCATCATGTTGTATACTCCTTTATAAATAAAATTTTTGTTATCCTCCCTCCACCATAAGGAAAGAAGGCAAAGCCTTTATTATTTCTATGTAAAAAACGCTCAGGTTGATATTCGCTGGGGTTATCCCAAAAATCTGGATGCCTATGGGTGACATACATTGATAAAATGAATATTGCCTTTTTTTGTAAACGATATGCCCCTATTTGAGTTTCTTGCACAACGCAACTATTGGCTTAAACTATTTGTTGTTTTAACTAACTCATCAATCGTCGCTTGCAACATACCCGCTTGACGTGAGTCAGTTAACTTGCCCTGTTCATCAAAAGCTTGCATGCCAGAAGCAATTGCAACTTGAGTTGGAATCACAGTAACTCTTATATTACCCAGCAACATTCTTAAAGAGACCAAGCCTCGTATGCCGCCTAAAGCACCAGGTGAAACTGCCCCCAATGCGGCCACCTTACCTTGATAGGCTATTAGTGGAGCTTCGTTGTCCATATGTGGCCGAGATAACCAATCTAAGGTATTCTTAAGCAGTGCTGAGAACGAGCTATTATATTCAGGAGATGCAATAAAAAAGCCATCATGCTCAACAAAAATTTGCTTTAATTTTTTAGCATTGTCAGGAATGCCGTGCTCTGCTTCCAGATCACCATTATAAAGCGGCATCTCAAAATCTTTGAGATCAATAAAAGTCACACTAGCACCTTGTGCTGCAGCCATTTCAGCAGCCAATTTAGCTAATTTCTTATTTAATGATGCGGCACGCGCACTACCTGCTAAAAACAAAATCTTAGACATTATTTTTCCTTAATCCCAATTAAAATTCTTTAGTGGTTATTATAATCAACTGCACCGCAGCAGTTGCAGTAAAATCCAAATCCATGCCTCGTACCAAGTCGCCTTCTTGCACAGTTTGTCCGTTCAGCTTACCGCTACCTAAGCATAAATACGCCATAAACTCGCCACTTTTGCCAATGTGTTGTTTATTATTCAGTAAAGCAACATCCATAATAGTGTGGCTATCTAGTGTCTGCTCCTGGTTTTTAGCGCCACCATAAACACGCATAGCCTTGCCAGACTCAAGGTCATAGAATTTATAATCGGTATTGCGGTATTGGGGTCAGACTCTAATACCGCTACCAGTCGCATTAAATACATAAACATCAACTA
>CAZXJK010000400.1:0-1846 GCA_964640895.1 uncultured Methylomonas sp. | reverse complement strand
TCTGACCATCTTTCGCTTATTTAACCCCTTATCAATTTGGCGAAGGTATTGATATACCACATCCATTATTAATGCCCAATTTAGCGGCTATGCTAGCCTAATTTCAATATGTTAATATACCCTCATGGAAATCAGTCAATTTATAAATTCACCCATCTTAATCGCTTTTGTTATTGGTCTATTTAGCAGCCTGCATTGTGTTGCTATGTGCGGCTCTATCATCGGCACTTTATCCTTTAGCCTAAAACCTGAAATACGTAACAACAAGTCAAAAATGACTGCGTTTATTTTAAGTTATAATTTTGGCCGCATCTTTAGCTATATGTTAGCCGGCCTAGCGATCGGTTTATTAGAATCCATCCTAACCTTCCCCTTTGGTGAAGAGCATAGTCATCGATTTTTACAAATTGTTTCCGCACTTATCATTACTGGTGCAGGTTTTTATATCGCTGGCTGGTTCCCTAATTTTGCCTATATCGAAAAAACAGGCTCACGTTTCTGGAAAACTATTGAGCCCTATGGCAGAAAACTTATCCCTGTTGCCAGCTTAACGCAAGCCTTTTTGTTCGGTATGGTCTGGGGTTGGATACCTTGTGGACTGGTATATACTGCATTAGCATTAGCAGCAACGTCGGGTGATATTTTATTAAGTACCTTATCCATGTTTGCCTTTGGTTTAGGCACCTTACCCGCTGTCATGGGTACGGGCATGGTCAGTACCTTTATCAGTCGTATTTCAAAATTACACACCACCCAACAAGTTATTGGCATGTTATTAGTCTTAGTGGCAATTTTTAGCGTATGAGTCATTTTGATACAATCATCACCCACTCCCCACTACTAGATACAGTACTACGTAGTGCTCGCATGGTGGCCGCAACTGATGTAACAGTGCTTATTAAGGGTGACACCGGAACAGGCAAAGAAGTCTTAGCGACTGCTATTCAAAAAGACAGCAACCGTGCCAATAAGCCCTTTATCACGTTAAATTGCGCTGCCCTGCCTGAATCACTCATTGAGTCGGAATTATTTGGCCATAAGAAAGGTTCTTTTACGGGAGCCATTGCCAATAAAACGGGGTTATTTCAAGCAGCTCATGGTGGTACATTATTCTTAGATGAGGTTAACTCACTGCCAATATTAATCCAAGCAAAGCTATTACGTTTTTTAGAAAGTGGGGAATGTTTAGCTGTTGGTGATACCGTCCCTTATATTGTTGATGCCCGCATCATTGCAGCGACTAATGCAGATTTACAAAAAAAAATTAGTGAGGGTACTTTTCGTGAAGATTTATATTTTCGTCTGAACATTATTCCCTTAGAGCTGCCCGCTTTAAAGGAAAGAGTTGAAGATATAGAGCACCTTATCAAGCACTTTCAAGAACACTTTGCCAAAGAACACTCCATTGTTCCCCCCAAGTTCACTAAACAAGCCGTTAAAATTTTACAAAACTATAGCTGGCCTGGAAATGTTCGAGAATTACGTAACTTATGTGAACGTACTTCCATTTTGTTATCTGGACAAATAATAGAAGCTGAAAATTTTCCACATGAGTTTTTCTCGGCACATGCAGGGAAATCTAATAATAACTCTGGCTTTGCCCTACCTGAAGTGGGTCTCAGTCTCGATAAACTGGAAGCTGACCTTATTTACCAAGCATTGCAAAGAACTAATGGTAATCGCGCCAAATCAGCACGTTTGTTAGGATTAAGTCGAGATACTTTATTGTACCGTATTCAAAAGCATGGGATAGCTAGCCAATAGTTATAAAGCCTAGGATACGTAGTGCGGAAAACATAACCCCAACACGATGCATGTAATTAAACATTTGTTGGGGTTCGTGCCT
>CAZXJK010000399.1:0-1886 GCA_964640895.1 uncultured Methylomonas sp. | reverse complement strand
GCCAAAATACGGAAAATATTTAGGCAGACTAAAAGGTGCTTTTCGACAGCCTAGGCAAAGCCCACTTACTAACATTATTCGTACCGCGATAATTGACTTTTTCCAAATTTAACGCCCCGTCAAAATTAAAGGCGGTAATAGTCCCCGCGCGGCAAGCATATTCCCATTCAGCTTCCCAAGGCAAACGTAAACTTAATGCAGGGTAATCAGCGTGAATTTTTGAAATAAAATCTTGTACATCATTCCAACTTACCTGCTCTACAGGGCTATTTACGTCATCCTTAAACTGACTTGGATTTTCACCCATTATGGCCTGATAGAAAGCCTGAGTCACCGAGGTATCAGCCAACCAAAAACCTTGCGTTAAGCTTACCTGATGCTGCGTTTCTTTTCCCCAAGTTGCTCTTTCTGGTTCCTCTGCTGGTAAGCCCATCATAAAAGTCCCTGGCTCTATATAGCGAAACCGTTGTGTAATGTTTTTTATGTTTAGGTCGGTGTAAAGGCCGTATTGGTCACGGGCTATGTTTTCCGTGATTTGCAATAGTGACTGTGATGCAAGCGATAAGCGTGCAAAATGCAGCACTTCCACATCACTAATAAGTGTTACATCACCTAGCCTTGGTAATTGTATAAAGTCTGTTGTGCCAAAGGCCAATGCCGCATAATTTTCATTATTCACTCGCACTTGTATATGTTTTGAGCGCAAGTGAATCAGTGCCAACGGACTGTTAAAACTTGTTATATCACTGACAAGGCGGCCGTCATCAATAATGTAGGGCAATAAATATAAACACTCGCCCTGCTGCAGCAACACCCCTTGTTGTTCAAGATCAGTGCTCGGTGGTAAATTACGGGGATCTATATTTTTAGCCTGCTCGTGTATTGCATCTTGATGCACAAAATGGCTAATCCGTTGTAATTCGCTCGATTGCGCAATGCAGTGTTCAGGTATGCGTCCTTCTAAGCGTTTAAACCATGCCACTCTCTCTTCAGGCATTGTTAACCCCACATGTTGCTGCGCTTGAAGGCTTAATTGCTGAAAATAAGCCTGCGAATCGACCACATCTTGTTGCATACCAGCTAGTTGTGCAATATTAGCCCCAAGACTGCTCACTTCTTCAAACCAAATTTGTTCCGGCAAAGACCCTCCTCGCCATGCTCTAATCACTGCCAATGCGGTACTTTGCTCCTGTGGGCTAAGTCGTGCAAATTCACCCAAATAATATTTGCGCTTGGCCGATACCCAAGTAGCCGCGACACTATGCCGCTCTTGTATTGCCCCATGTTGCCAAAGCAAGGCTTCTAACGCAATAGGCAATGCCTGATATTGCCTACACTCAGCATTGCTTGCAAGGGCTACGCGCATCTGCCGTATTAAGCTTGGCTCCATGCGTATACAGGGGGGTGGTAGCGATAAAGATTATTGCCATCGCTATCTTGCTTTGTTGTTACCAAGTTTTCTGCACTCTTCCAGTTTAATGCCCACCACAAAGCTTGTGGAACAATAAAATTCTCCATTGCTAATGCTGCTTTATCTATATTCCCAGCACTTTGTATTTGCGCTTCTGCCAAGCGTGCAATCGCATCAAAGTGCCAGAGTAAATCACGCGACTCTGTCTGCGAATCGGCTACAAAGGGGATAAAAACACGGTTTAATTCTTCTGCAACCGCTTTAGCCAACTGACTTTTACCAATGCCTGGCTCGCCCCATATCAATAGTGGCCGGTTGATCGCTAGCGCGGCATTAACCGCATCTTTAGTTTTCTTATCAAAGATATGTTGAATAGTGACACCAACATCATTGACGATTTTGGTTTGTGTAAGGTCTGCGGAAAGTAACGTTACTGGCTTTTTCATCTTGATTCTTTACCTTATTAGCTTTAATG
>CAZXJK010000398.1:0-1897 GCA_964640895.1 uncultured Methylomonas sp. | reverse complement strand
GCTATGCGCCTGTTACTACGCCTTGAATACGAACAAAAATCTTGCCCAATATTGGATGCATATTTATTTCCAGCTCCCTAAGCATAGAACTATCACAAGCCTTGTGCTGATATTCAAAGTTTAAACTATTAATTACTGCTAGAATTATTATACCTAAGTTAATAAGCATTTATTATGACCGACAACGCCACTCATGTATTAGCCATCAATGCAGCAGCTAACGCAATTCTGAGGCATAAGGTCGATAGCCTACAAGTTATCCCGGCAGTTGCGTTAAAACTGCTCCGGCTAACAAATGATGAAAAAGCCAGTGTTAATGATTTGTCATTGCTAATTGAAACCGAGCCTACGTTAGCCGCCAAAGTACTCAGGAATGTCAACTCGGCAGCCTTTACGCTATCCCACAAAATAACATCTATCAAACGTTCTGTTAATATTTTAGGTTTTTCTGCGGTACGCCAACTGGCTTTAAACCAGCTATTTTACAATAAGTTAATTCGCCATCAGGCCAACCAACAATTTGACCAACTCTTTTTTTGGCAGCATTGTTTGTTTGTCGCATCCCTAAGCCGTTCCATTGCCATCGCACTCAAACATAACGACCCCGACCTGATTTATACTGCAGGGCTAATTCATGATATAGGCAAAATCGTATTTGAAGCACATGGAAAAGTCAGTTATAGCGACTTTCTAGAGTCCTGTAAAAATGAAACCCAAGCAACCTTGTTAGGTGAGCATGATTTTTTCGGCTTGAATCATGCTGAAATGGGCTATGTTTTTTGCCAACAATGGGAAATACCCGAACCGATTGCGGCAATTGTCCACTGCCACCATAATTTACCTGATAATAATAGCCCTTTTACAAAGCATAAAAGTGATATTGCAATTATTAACTTTGCCAACTATATAGCTTGGATGCAAGGCATAGGCTCCATCACGCTGAATAACCCGCCTGAACTACACGAGGATGTCTCTAAATACTTAAATATTGAGCAATTGGATTTGGAAGCATTATTGAATCATGTTGATTTAGAAATGCAGCATACCCGTGAGTTTTATGGCATCCAGTTTCCTAGCCTTAATAAATTACGCGCTACCTTAGTTGAAACCACCTTATTACTCAGTCATAACAATAAACAAGCGCAAACAAATATTTCAAGTTCCAGCCTAACAACACCGCATCAAAGTCTTATTCCTGATGAAATAGTACCATGGACCTTAACGGCCATTCATGCTGACTTTGATTTTGACCGCTTAATCATGCTTAATATCAACCCTAGCAAACGTAGTTTAGAGACAGCCTATACTTTGCCAGAACCACTCCCTGAGCATACATTGCAGCATTTTAATATCAGAATAGACTTGCTGCCCCGCAATATTCTGAATAGTCTGCGTGCTCGTAAAGCCATTATAGTGAATACAAAACAAGAGCATAGCAGCACTATCCTACAACAGTTTAAAGTTGATGAATTTCTTATCGTTCCTGTTTTGAGCCATAACCAGCTGATTGCTCTGCTATATGCCGATAACCATCGCAAACAAAGCGCACTCAACTCAAACTGTATTGAACAAATTAGTCCTATAGTACACGAACTCGGTGTGGCCTTAACCAATGCCAAGCGCTTTGAATTAGAAAAAAAACGCGCCGAACTTGACTCCTTAACCGGCTTATTAAATAAGCGCATGATGATCAATTTTTTAACCGAAACTTTTACTTTAGAGGCAGAGCAGTTAAACCAAATTGCCGTTGGCTTTATTGATATAGATCACTTTAAAAAATTTAATGATACCTGCGGCCATCAAGCAGGTGATGATGTTCTAAAAATTGTTTCCCAAATTATGCGCAATCTCACCCGCCCCATGGATTTTATTGGCCGTTATGGTGGTGAAGAATTTG
>CAZXJK010000397.1:0-1908 GCA_964640895.1 uncultured Methylomonas sp. | reverse complement strand
TTAGTATACCTAAATCATAATATTGGGTAGGATCATTTGTTTAAGATCCCTAACATCGTCAAGAACACTTTCGGTTTGTTCTTCAATGGTTAGCCAGTCTATATAATTCCCTTCGGCTGAGCCGTTACTTTCACAGCAGTCATGCCAGCCAGTATCGTCTACAGATGCAGTTTTTAGACTGGTAGATAGCAGGTTGCGCATAATATTATCAGTAAAGGTTTCCATGCCGCAATCCGTATGGTGGATAACGAACCATTCGCGCGTGCCTAGTAGTTTATAAGAAATAACCAAAGAACGAATAGCATCGTCACTGGCGCGTCCGCCTGCATTACGAATAACATGTGCGTCGCCTTCGGCAAGTCCAGCATATTTGGCGGGGTCTAACCGTGCATCCATGCAGGTTAGGATGGCAAAGCCTCGTGCGGGTGGCATGGCAAGCTCTGCTTTGTCAAAGTTAGCTGTATATTCACGATTTGCAAGCAGTACTTCATTTAATATTTTACTCATGGGTCGTCTCGGCAGGTAAAGGTTTTATAGTTTTGTGCGTGATAGGGTCACTCTTTAATAAATTGACTTGTAGTGAATTTTTTTGTGGAAAAACGCTTAACTGTATAAGGATGAGCTGGTTTACTGATTAGGGGTACTTGCATTAGCAATATATAAACTTTGCTGCAAACTTAGAGCTGAGGCTTTCATAACCCCCTCAATCCTTAGCATACAATTAAGCGTTAGTGGTTGTTATCTCCGAGTAATATTCTATAGCCCTTGGTTTAATGATAATAGTGGGCGTATGGTTTATGCTATGTAAACTGGTAGTTTATAAAGCAGGTATTGGTGCTCTGTCATGGATAAGTTAAAAAATATGCAGGTTTTTTGTCGTGTAGTGGAGATGGGAACCTTTGCTGCGGTCGCTCGTGAAATGGAGGTTTCGGCGATGATGATAAGTAAGTATATGCGTAGTTTGGAAGAATCTTTGGGAGTTACTTTAATTAACCGCAATACACGGCATTTATTAGTGACTGAATTAGGGCAAAGCTATTATCAGCAGTGTAAAAAAATTATTAATGATTTAACCGAGCTGGAAAGTTCTATTACTCAAGCAGAGCAAGTTGTTAGTGGTAGGTTGAAAATTATTGCACCGATTGACTTTGGTGGGATTTATATGGTGCCAGTCATTAATGCTTATCAGCAAAAATATCCAAATGTGGCGGTATTGATGTCATTGGATAATGCTTTCATTAATTTGCGCTCCGGAAAATTTGATATTTCGATTTTGGTAACAGATCGCTTGGATCTTGGTGTGGTGGCCAGAAAAATTGCCCAGACTGAATTGTGTACTTATGCTTCACCTCAATATATAGAGCAGTTTGGTTGTCCTGATGATGTTGCCAGTTTGACGCAGCATAAATGTTTACATTACCTAGATACTCCGCATGCAGATAGTTGGATTTTTGATCGCTCAGGAAAACGAATTGAGGTACGGCCACAGTGGACGTTTGCTTCGAATAATGGTGGGGCACTTTGTAAGGCTGCTGCATTAGGGGTGGGAATAATACGATCTCCAGCATTATCGGTGCGCAGTTATGTTGACTCTGGTGAGTTAGTGGAAATATTGGCTGAATATAAGATTTCTAACCTATCAGTGTACGCTACTTACCTACAGCGGAATTATTATCCCGCCAAGATGAGTACTTTTATTGATTTTTTGGTGGAATATTTTGCAAGATAGTGAATTGTAATAACAGTATGCTTATGAATGCGAACGCGCATTGAGAATGGCTTATTTTTATGGAATAATAGTAGAGTTTTTCGTATTGAAGTGCCCCTTATAAACATGTGTGTATTGTTAGTAAGGGGGTGAACCTCAACTTGTCTGGACAACAGGCTTATTTACTATGCAATTTACTA
>CAZXJK010000396.1:0-1911 GCA_964640895.1 uncultured Methylomonas sp. | reverse complement strand
AGTTGTGGCGGATTATCAATTAAAGCTAACTCGCTATGGTTGTTTAAATTAGCCATCATTGCAGCCAAACTATCCTGCGCATCCACTTCTAAACTATCACCCTCTTCGGCCAGTTTCTTAATTAATTCTTGTACCGATAATGCCGCAGGTTGCTCTTGCTGCTGTTGCCAAAAAGCCAACATTTCCTGCATCTTTTTTTGGTCTAAATCTACCCATTGACCACGAAAATAAACCAAGGACATTTTCATAGCAACCAGCTGCTGCCACTCTTCTACCGAAACACTTTCATCACCAATGGCAAATTCATAACTGTACTGAGTTAGGTTATCCAAGGATAAATAGGATTTGGCCGATTGGCTGCTCTTACTTTTACTCTCACCTGAACGCAAACGCATTTTTGCACGCTGCCGACCTTTAGCAGTCAAACCCGCAGGGATAATAATGCGAAAACCTGCATCTTCTAATATCCAAGCCCATTCCTGTAAAAACTCAAAGGCTTCTTCCAAGCTTAGAATAAGCTGTGCCGGTTCGGCAGTTTCCATACCTAGCCACAGTTTAGGGTAAATTTTGGCAGCATGGGCTAAATTAACCAGAATTTGTTGCTCAACTCCTGTTCCCAGTTGCTGAGTGATCACTTCTTGGTATTGAGATCCGTGCGCCCAAAACTCGGCCAAATCAAGTTTAAAAGACAGATCTTTATGCGATCCCAGCACAAAAGCTAAACGCCAATTATCAACTTGCTTAGCCTCTGCCGCATAAAGCTGAAAACCTAATTGCAAGCTACTTTTTTGTTGTGCAATTAAGAGTTTTTGTTGCCATACATGCCATTGCTGAAATTCTGTGGGAATTTTATCTTTGCCATACGTTGACAGGCCAATCTGCAAATCAAAAAGCATCGTGTGTAAAAAATCATTACTCACCTTATTACGGAATACTTGTGGTAATTCACGCACACTCCTATCCAACATCTGATTAACAGTGACTTCAGAAAAATGGCGTATTAATGACTCCGCTTGATAACCTTGCGAACAAGCCAATGGCATGACTGCGACAGCTTGCTCAATCAATGCTTCATAATGAGGTGAAATAATTTTCCAACAGCGATGTAGTTTAGTTTTCGCCCCTACCGCCTCAGCCAGCAATCCTGGAATATATTGATCTTTGTACAGTACTTGTTTGAGTGCATGACTAAAATAATACCAAAAAAGAAAATCACGCCCCACACGAATATCATCATGCCGATAATGGCTCAGAAAATAAATATCACCAATCATCTTTAATGGCGTTAGCAAAGGATAACTCAGTACTTGCCAAGCTTGCATTACCAAATCGTCATCGGTATCAGCGAGCTTCAATTCTGGTGCAGGTAGTGGCTTATTATCGATAGTGGGTAAGAAAATACTTTGCAACTGTGGACTAGGGTCATAGGGGTGCAACACATAGGCAAAGGCTGTTTTTAAAAAAGCTAAGCCCTCATTTTCGGTAAATTGTTGCGGATGCAGTAAGTTCTTTTTTTTAGGTTTAACTTCATCGGTTTCTAGCCAAATAGAAAACTGCCCTGTTTGCTCAAATTCTCCAGAATCAGCAGGAAACCATGTGCCATGTATTACTTTCATATCAGTAAAATATTGATAAAAATAGCTACTATAAAACAAATTGACTTTGTACAACAACTCATATAAAAAATAACAATAATTGTCTGCTTTACGGTAAGGTGCGAGGGTGAAATAAAATCCAAAACTGACTTAGGAGTTATTCGGTTTAGCTTTTTAACTCCTAAACTAGCTCATTAATTTACTAAGGGAGTCAGTAATAAATAATGTACCTATATCTCGTAGAATTTTTATTTCTCCTTGGCTCTTCTCAAGAGAAGCATAGTCACTCTATGTGCCGATTGAGAAGAGCCAAGGA
>CAZXJK010000395.1:0-1997 GCA_964640895.1 uncultured Methylomonas sp. | reverse complement strand
GTATATTCAGCATAATTGCCTTGCTCAGCCCCCAAGCCACCATGACAAGCCCATACCTTATCTCCCACACTAAATTGAGTGACATTAGCACCCACTGCAACTATTTCACCCGCCATATCACACCCTAGTACAGCGGGTAAGCGATCAGGAAAAAACATCGCCATTTTACGCACTTTGGTATCTATTGGATTAATACCTGCGGCCTTTATTTTTATCTTTACCTGATTAGGGTTATTTATTTCAGGCTCAGGTAAGTTTTGAACTTCTAATACATCAGGGCCACCTGCTTTTACCATTACTATTGCTTGCATTATTTTCAACTATAAGTAGGATTAAAAAAGATTATCGTACACATCTATTAACAAACCGTCACAACATAGCGAATATATTTTGGTGACATGCTGACAACCCTCTCCAATACCAAGTCCTTTTCATCAAATTTCAAAACTGCACCTAAAGCATATTTACCAGCAAACAAAAACAACTCCATTCCCGCCTCATGCTCTAATAACAGTGCTTGGTTGTTAATAATTGACTGTGATTGTGACAAAACTGAGACCTTCCCTGCACATATTTCCACAACCGACTTCTGAATTTTTCCATTTAGCTTAATATCAACACAATGTACCAAACCAAGTTTAGGTTTTAGCGCAATATCATAAGCAACCAACACATCCCCTACCGCCAATTTAAGCTGCATCGCTTCTGCCACAAAAAACAATGGCTGTGCCGTAGAAACTAATTTGATTGCCCCAAACTGTAATTTGATATTCTCAGTATCATCCTGACTGATCTCCCATATTTCGCTAGAAGCAACTTGCTTCATACCTTGTTTTTTGGGCACTTTATCCGTTTTTAAATCTAAATCAGAGAAATTCAGATTTTTAGGAGACGGCGGTGGATTAGCCGTAGAAATACCATAATCTCTAACGTGACGTTCAAAAAATTCAAAAATTTGCGCAAAACCACTCACAAATACATGCGGTTTGGATAAGGAAAATTTAGTACCTGCAAGCAATTCATCATAATAATTAAAATAACGGGTTAATTGCGGGCCGTCAATACTGGGGTGTTGCTTTGCCTGTTCCGCTTGCAATAAATCATAAGCATGAAACAAAACACATTTTTCAGGCAACTGCTCAGGCCTAGCATAAACGGGCTGGAAACTATTAGAGGCTTGGTAATCCCAACAAAACACATACTCAATTGACGAACCAGGTTGCACAAAATTAATCGACTGACTGTGCTGGGTACAAAATAAAAATAACTGTTGAATTTTTTGCTGCTTAAAGCGATAAGGGCTAGCCAAACAAAAGAGTAAATTGCGTTTTAATGCCAATGCAATGGTTGCAACAACTTGCAAACCTGGTAGCGGTTTTTCAACAGGAACATCTAATAAATTAGCATGCAATGCCAATTGGTAGCACTTGCTCATGCCTTCCCATAACTCTCCTGGAGGCCGCTCATAACTAATGGCATAATGCTGAAAAGCAATACCTGTTATTTGTAAAGCGTAATTAGCATGTAATACTTTTTGAGTATTATCCGTGAATTGCTTCGCCAAATATCCATGCAAAAAAGCCATGCACTGCAAAATATGACAACTCATTTGTGCCGTTTTCACTTGCTGTGGCTTGGCAATAATAGTCTTTTGCAAGAATGCTTCTAAATACAGCACTGCCGGCGTTAAACGCATCACCACAAGCTGCAAAGAAGGCACGTCTATTTTGGCATGCTCTCTGCTCAAGACCGTCAACACGCCATTAATTTCTTGCCCGGTAATAATGACCCCCGCAGATTTAAAATGGCCAAGCCACTCTGAAATTGATTGATGATTAAATTGAAACGGTAAAGAAAAAGGATTTGCCATGACACTAATATTTTAAGCTCTGTTCAAAAAGATATGGGGTTAGCAAATAGATAGATTTACTACCAAAGGTTAGCACCTGGAAACACACATCATCCATCTTTACTAGTTTTTTTGTCCGTCATCAGTA
>CAZXJK010000394.1:0-2005 GCA_964640895.1 uncultured Methylomonas sp. | reverse complement strand
GCAAGTATGCGGACTGACTCTCCGCCATTACAATCAAATAAGCCTCTGTTTTCAGGGGCTTTTTTGTTTAATACGGTTGATGGGTATAAGTTTTATAGCACTTTTTATACCATGCCAAGTCTTTTGCCTTTGTTACATTATCTTGCGGAGCGCGACGCAAGAGTTCTACCACAAGCTAGACATTTATTTGGCTTTCGCACCGTCCTAAGTTCTCATTTATTCTGGTCATCACTAATAATCAACTCAAATAGTACAACATATTCATTAGCTTCTACTAAAAATATATCCCCATTATAAAAGTCAATGTCTGGACTTCCCATATTTCATGGGACAGACTGTACCATTGATTCAGCAACATCAATAAAGCCTTTTTTAATATCTTCTAGCAAAAATATTCGTTCTATTGCTGCGATCTTCGTGGAAAATACCGGCGCTTTTAGCAAGTCTAAAATAATTGGACTTAATCAGAGCCTCCTTACGCTTTTAGCCTATTATTTCTATCTCGACTTTGGCTGATTCTCTCATTGCCTGTGGCAATGTGTTTTGTTTTTGCCAGTCTGTCATAGAGCAGTACATTAACGGTTGCAGCTAGGTTCATGCAGCCTATGGTAGGTATGTAAACAACGGCATCTGCTTTATCAATGATTTCTTGTTCGATTGAACCATCTTCTGGCCCAAAAATGTAAAAAGCATTATCGGGATGTTGATATTCAGGCAGTGGAATGGCATCTATAACTAATTCAACGCACACTATAGCCATACCCTTTTCTACTGCATCTAAAAGACAATTCACACCTGAAACGGAGACGTTATTGCTGACTTTTCGGCTTAAATCAACCGTTCGTCCTTGATGCTGACGTGCTCGTTTATAACGTGTGCCGGTATAAAAAATATTGTCGACTTGGTAATTACCGGCAGCACGCATAATCGAACTTACATTATCTGGGCTTTTAGGATTAATTAAACCTAAACTTACATTTGATGATGTCATGCACTTATTTATCTAAAATGCACCGGATGACTGCAGCAGCGTATAAATATTATCTGCTAGCAACTTGTAACCTTGGGCATTAGGGTGAACCTGGTCTGATTTCAGTGCTGGATCGCGTTCAATTTTAGGCATAATCGTAAGTTCTGAGGGGACAGCGTATTTTGTAGCAAGCTCTGAGTAAAGCTCTGGTACATTGAGCAGTAAACTAAAATTAGGCACGCCAATTAACACCACTTCTGCGCCACTGTGTTCAATTAATGTGATCATTTGATCGAGGTTGTTTTTTAGTTGTTCTTTGCCCAGCTTACGAATTAGGTCATTGCCGCCATGGAATAGAATGACGAGATCAGGCTGTGTTTCTTGTAAGGCATCCACTATTCGCACTAGACCTAGTTGGCTGACTTCTCCTGGAATGCCTTTATTGACGACGGTTAGCCCTGTTAGCTGGGCTAATATAGCGGGATAGCTTTGTGTTTTGCTGTTTACGCCTGTGCCATAGGTTAGGCTGTCACCAAATGCAAGAATAACAGCATCATGGGCTAGTGGAGTCAGTGATGGGGGTGGTTCTGAACAGGCGGTAATGAAAATAGTTAATAGAAGAATTAATTTAAGATTTTGTTTCATTCTGCTCTCTTTACCGTGTACTTGGAAATAGATTATGGAAGTTTTCACTGGTTATATTGCCAATGTTTTCTACCGTATCGCCTCTTAGCTCTGCTAAAAATTCAGCTACGTGTTTCACAAAGGCGGGTTTATTGGTTTTGCCTCGATGCGGCATGGGAGCTAGATAGGGTGCATCGGTTTCGATTAATATGCGATCTAGTGGTAGTTTTTTAGCCACTTCTTGCAATTCTTTGGCACTTTTGAAGGTGACTATGCCTGATAGTGAGATATAGAAGCCTATATCCAATGCGCGCTGTGCAGTTTGCCAATTTTCGGTGAAGCAATGAATAATGCCTCCTGCTTGTTGGGCATTTTCTTGTTCCAATATATCCATTGTGTCGTCACGTGCTT
>CAZXJK010000393.1:0-2007 GCA_964640895.1 uncultured Methylomonas sp. | reverse complement strand
GCGAATCCTCTTCATTGATGGGGGAGTTTGTTTTTGCGGGTAAGGGGGCAATATATGACTCATCGGTAGTCGCGGAGCCACCTGTGCAGCCAGTTACCATAGGTCATGTACAAGTTATCAGTAATATTCCATGGGCTAGTGTCACTATTAATAACCAAGCCAAAGGTAACGTGTAGTTGCCGATTCGGCGCTGATAACGTAGGCACTTTCAATTTCGATAATACGGGCGTTTAACTGTATTTGATTGTTTAGTAATGCGACACTGCCAGTAATAATGGCATCTGCATGCAACATTTTTCCAATTTCCACGGCATTGGTGGTTTCAATAAAACCCGTTTGAGTCATTTCCATTTCTTTTACGACCTTATCTAGTTGCTCGCGCTCAATAATTTTAAAATTATTAGAATTAACTAAGGCAGTGGTAAATGACTCTGAGACAAGTTCACCCAAAGAAATATCTCTGGCTTCATTATTAAGGGTCTTAAATTGGATGACCGCAATGGATATTCTTTTTGATGCTGGCGTTGGTGGGCGTGGTACTGGCTGGCTAGTGGTATTTATAGTAACTTTGTGAGCAGTATTGCTTGATGTATTGTTTAAACTTATCAGCGTGTTGTAAACCCAGGCATTTGAGCCATTTTCTTGTTGAATGTAATACCACTTTCCTTGTTTGCCAAGTAGGGATACTTTGGCTCCAGTCGATAGAGTACCAACAATAGAACACCAACAATAGAACATTTAGTACTGGCTCCAGCGCGTAGGTTTGCCCCTTTTGTTCGGGCTGATAATACTGCACAACAAATACGCACCCTTTCCAGTGATGCAGAGCAGCTACTAGATCTTGCAGAACTGCATGTAGGGCAACTCTTCTCCCCGCATTTAAATACGCAGTTTTTTTCACCAGACTGGCTTTATTTGAGAGGGCCATATTCTAATGTGAGTCGTTAACCTGGGTAGGGGCCTTTCAGGATGTCCTGGCAATACTCCGAAATGTAGGAGCTACCAACACACTAACGCATTCTCAGCTTAGTGGCATATGGTGGCAGCTTGTGACTAGTGATTGTTCCTTTGTTACTTGTACCGAAAGCGCTTTTTTATATCGTTTCGATCTTGCAAATTGTGTGCAAAATATTTGCGCTGGCAGTCGTCAAAGTTGGATCAATAATGGACGTGGTTGGGATTCGGCGCAGTCTCTTGGTGCTTCTTTTTCGTGGACATTACAAGGGGGCTCTATACAGCTGTCCTTTCTTCGTAGTGGTCGTGTAGAAATATTTGCTATTAATACATTTAATGCAGGTTTGGGCACTCTTGATTTAAGTTCTAACGACTTTAACAATACCCGATTGATAAAGTGCGGATTCAATGATTTTCCTGTATTTATGACAAATGCCCTTGGTTGTTAATTCAATAAATTAAGCAAACCTAAGCTGATCAACGTCCTGATTGCAGGCTTGATATTTTAAATGGGTACAGAATATGTTTGATGTTAGTGAAAAAATGGAGCAAGATGGCAAAATAAAAAAATAACTGAGTGGCTATTTTGAATTACTGTTTTTGGTTTTTCTCTTTACTTGCTTTCAAAAGGATTTTTTACTTAAAGGAATAACATGAAAAAAATATTAGCATTAGTACTATTTTTAACTTATTCATTGCCCGTTATTTCTAATAACTTGAGTGATTCAAATAAACTATTTAACTGGGCCGAGGAAAACTATTCGCAATATTTTGATCCATCAGGAGGGAGTACATTTGAAATTGAAAGCTACTTGGTTCGCTATTATAAAAATACAAATGTTTATATTGGTACATTAGGAGACGATGTTTACATATATGGTGATATTTTTAATGGGTTAAACCATGTTGGCAGTATTGGGGACTTTATAGACTTGACTAGTTCTAAAATTAGAATAGTTGGTAGTAATGAGTTTGTCATCCAAACAGAAGCTGCTTTAGAATTATTAAAGAACTTGGCTCCAGCGGCATTTGAAAAAATACAACTGTATATTG
>CAZXJK010000392.1:0-2052 GCA_964640895.1 uncultured Methylomonas sp. | reverse complement strand
TAAGCTTACCTGATTACCCTCAGCCATATTCAAGAGCACTCGTTATCCTGCACGGTGTGATATAACCCAAAGAAAGTTATATCACAAATTTTTATTTAAGCTCAAAATAGCCTTTTTCGCTTTATGTAAATCAAACACTTACAGACTGAAAAACTTGCCAAAATGAGTTAATTTTCATTTTGGCAAAGGTATTGAAGACAATTGTAAGGTTATTTACAATGTATCGACTTATATACGTCTCCATTGCTACCTACCATTATGCTTAAAAAAATTAGTGCTTTATTACTTTCCTGCTCATTAAATGTTTACGCAGCACCTTACAATGTAAGTGATTTTGCCGATCAAACTTTAAATGATTGGCAAACTAAATCATTTAAAGGCAACACTCAATACCAAGTCACCCAGCTCAATAAGCAGAATGTATTAGAAGCGGTCAGTCATCAATCTGCCTCTAGTTTATATAAAAACATGCGTATTGATTTACAGAAAACACCTTATTTAAATTGGTCTTGGCGTATTGATCAGCGTTTGGGCATTACTAATGAACAAAGCAAACAAGGTGATGATTTTGCCGCGCGTATTTATTTGATTATTAAAGGTGAATGGTTTTTTTGGCAAACTAAAGCTATCAATTATGTCTGGTCTAGTCATCACCCTAAACAAGCAACTTGGCCTAACCCGTTTGCTGGTGAAAATGTCATGATGTTGGCATTACGCAATAATACGGATAACACTCAACAGTGGTATACAGAAAAACGTAATGTTTTAGCTGATTTACAACAGATTTTTGGAGAGCCTATTCGGTATATTGATGGTATTGCCATTATGACTGATACCGATAATGCTGGCGGTAACGCACTCAGTTATTACAGTCATATTTATTTTAGTGAGCAATAAGCAATGCATGATACCCGTGAATATCTTGAACCCAGTGACTTTCCTACTATCAAGCGTAATACCACCGAAGTACTGCAGGTCAATTTAGGTTATTTATGTAACCTTAGCTGTTTGCATTGCCATGTTAATGCGGGGCCAACGCGCACCGAATTAATGAGCAAAGCCAATATCGACCAACTTATAGCTTTGTTTGCCAAGCATAGTAGTATCCATACCTTGGATTTAACAGGGGGTGCACCTGAAATGCACCCTCATTTTAAAACGTTAGTGCTTGCGGCAAGAAAGCATGGCATAAAGGTGATTGATCGTTGTAATTTGGTTATTTTAGAAGAACCAGAATATCCAGATTTAGCTGAATTTCTTTATGCTAATCAAGTGGAAG
Organism: uncultured Methylomonas sp.; assembly: GCA_964640895.1. Taxonomy (GTDB): domain Bacteria; phylum Pseudomonadota; class Gammaproteobacteria; order Methylococcales; family Methylomonadaceae; genus Methyloprofundus. Next base: position 773 of record CAZXJK010000392.1, on the reverse strand, counting down.
TAACTGCCTCCCTACCCTGCTATTTAGAAGATAATGTTGATGCGCAACGGGGTAAAGGCGTGTTTGCCAAAAGTTTGGTAGCACTGCAAAGACTTAATGACTTAGGCTATGGTCAAGAAAATAGCCCTTATGCTTTAAACTTGGTTTTTAATCCGCAAGGCGCACAATTGCCACCTAACCAAACCGAGTTAGAACAAGCTTATAAACAACATTTACTTAAGCATTATAATATCCGTTTTAATCAGCTGTATGTCGTCACCAATATGCCGATTCAACGCTTTGGTAGCACTTTAATCAGTAAAGGACAGTTTGATAATTATTTAACATTACTGAAAGATAATTATTGTGCTGCCAACCTTGATTATGTCATGTGTAAAAATACGATCAGCATTGATTGGCAAGGCTATGTTTATGATTGTGACTTTAACCAAATGTTGGATTTGCCTTTAGGGGCAGCTTCCCAAAAAATGCATTTTACTGCCTTGGATATAGCAGGCTTATCGAATGCTAATATTGCAGTGCGCCAGCATTGTTATGGCTGTACGGCAGGACAAGGTAGCAGTTGTGGTGGTTCGTTGGCTTAATCTATATTATTTTTTGATACCTCAAAACAGACCGATACGATTTGGTATTATGAATTACCTTTACCCGAAGGGCGTAAAAATCACACTAAGGCACCTGGAAATAAATAATCATCCATCTTTACTGGTTTTTTTGTCCGTCGCTGAAAATCAGGGAAACGGAGCTTAGCGAAGTGATGATTTTTAGTCCCT
>CAZXJK010000391.1:0-2059 GCA_964640895.1 uncultured Methylomonas sp. | reverse complement strand
ACTTAGTATACCTAAATCATAATATTGGGTAGGATCATTTGTTTAAGATCCCTTATTGGAAATAGTGGGCATATTGCCTTTACGGGAATTGCCGATACTAGTGTAGAACTTATTGATACCAGTCAATTTTATCGAACTCTCTGGTTTGGAAAGGTAAATCAATTAAATATTGTGGCAAAAAAAGGGCATTCAGTTATTGGCCTTACAGAACAAATGACAATTGAAGACATTGGTAACAGTCTTAATTCTAATGTGATTATCTCCGATTCTGGCTCAATAGCATTTCGAGCCAATATTAGCTCTGGCGATAATTATCATCAGGCTATTTTAGTCGCTACTGGCGAGGTAATTTCAACTGCCATTGTTGAAGGGCAAACCATTGCAACAGGCTTTCCAGAAGGAACTTTCATAAAACATGTAGGGAAATATTTATTTACCGATGCTGGAATGGCTATTGTTGGTACGACTAACACGGATAAATCTGCTATCTGGTTTTGGAAGGAGCAACATTTGCAATTAGTCATTGCAGAAGGCGAGGGAATTTCTAACTTCTATCCAGGCTGCTCTCCGTTTAACTTTAGATACCCAACTTTGTTAATGGATATTAATAAGCGCGGAAAAATCCTTTTTGTTGCATCATTCGTACCCAATACCAGTGAAACAGCGTGTCCAGTATGGTCTCTATTTACTTGGAAATCGGGGGTATTTAATAAGATTGTTGCCGAGAATGACTCTCCCCCTACTGTTCACTTATCCCCACGCGTAGGACCCCATCAACTCATAGGGCCAACCTTGAATGATAAGGGTGATATTTCTTATGAGTTATTTGGAACAAAATGGTTTGTTAGTAAAAACGAAGAGCCTAGTCCTGTGCTTTTTTACGGAGAATCAATCCCCGCCTTGCCTCAGCGATCTCTGAATTCTTCTCATATTACCCAAAATAGTATTGCCACCAATATAAATGAAATTTCAATTGTAAGGACAAGTGACACGAGAAGGGCTAAAGCCTTATTAATAGGTGAGCCAAAGCAAAACTTTAGCTACCCTGAAGTAATTTCTGATTTAAGCAATACTCACCTCAGCTTATTATATTCAAATGAATTGCTACCAAATCACTTTGCTGAAAACACGTCTTTTTATCAACTTGGCGACTCAATTGGCATTAACAACCTTAATACAGTTATTTTCGAGGCTAACCTTGATAATAGAGTTCAAAATAGCATTTGGCGTAGCGATCTGAATAGTAATTTAAAGCCACTAGTTTCAGAAAATATTCCAGTAATGATTGATAGGGAGAGCATCGTACTTACAGACGTTCACTTTAGAGTTAAACATAATTCAAATAATGGCGTTAACAGCACAAATGGCGGGCATGCAAAATCACTCAATGATTTAAATCAATTCATATTTCTCGGGAAAAAAAGTGAACATTCTGACTATGCAATATTTTACTATGAAGAAAATGATTGTATCGCAACATATTTAGCAGATAGCTCATTAAGGATTCCATGTGTTAGGCTATTAGCTGACCCAACCAACACTCTTTATCAAGCCACCTTGCAACTAGAACCATATTCAAGCCCTATTTCTTTTTTACTTTTTAATGTACAGGAAAAGGACACTGATATAACTAATAGTCATTGTACTGCAATATACCAAGCGAATGGTCAATTAAATCTTCCCTGTATAAATGTTTATGATGCTTTGGGAAAAGCAGTCATGTACATGGTTAACTTGAAATTAGCTCCTTCTAAAAACCCATTGACTTTTGAACTCACTCAAGCCCAGCGAAAGTAAACAAGCACGCAAGTCGGAACAGCTTATCAAGCTCAGCGTAGATAACGTTTCCTGACAGGGTTAGCCATGATTAATGTCGCATGATTAAAGACTGGTATACTTCGCACGGCCACAGCTGCGGATTTCTATCGGTCGATTTTTGCCGATAGACAGCGTTGCTGAAATGGTTGCGTAGCCTGCTATGCGTCCATTTCAGCGCCTTGCTATCACTCGATCTTCCAGTTTTTAAATTTTTTACAGCTTGACTTTCAAGAAACTCACC
>CAZXJK010000390.1:0-2059 GCA_964640895.1 uncultured Methylomonas sp. | reverse complement strand
GTTTGTTTTGCAAACAATGATAAGCTGCACTTTCAAATCTAATTCTTAAAGATTGCGTGCTCTTATTTTCTTTTATAAACTTTTCTGCTTCGACAGCAGTTAGGTCTTTCATCATGAAGGTTGCAATACACATACAAGGCTTAGTAAAACGCTTTCTATCATTATCTTTATTAATTGACCCACTTATTTCTCTTTCTACACATTGCTCAGCAAAATCATGCTCAAACACATGTTTTTGTATGTCTGTTACAATTGCATCATGAGAATGATCAAATGGGTTGTGAACTTTTTTTGCTTGCTGTTGTTTAGGCGCATCATCTGAACAAGCACTTAGCATGAGAGCTAAACAGAAACTAATAAATACGGAACTAATTTTATGAATATTTTTCTTTCGCATAACGACCAACTAAAAAATGAAAAATTTATGACAAAACACTCTACTGATAAACAATATAATGAACAGCCAAAATGTCTAAAGTAATTACTTCTTGGTAAAGAATAAATTAAATGTAACGGGTACGGCAGTATTGATACTTGTTAATTTAGCTATTGCGCGTAATGCTTCAGACCCTGCCAGCAAATTAAAATCTTTTAAATCAACAATAAGAGGCTCTTTTGTAGTCACTAAAACCTTGCCTTTTGCAAATGCAACTATTTGCACTTTGACAGGTATTGTTTTCTGTAAACCATGTAAATCGATAACAGCATCCAACTGCAAAACTTTCCTTTGGCCTTGTTTAAGCTTATCTAGCCTTGCTTTATTTACATTTAAGCGCACTCGTGCAACCGGAAAGTCCATCACATCAAAAAATAACTCACGTAAACGCGTATCTCGAATAGCAATGCCCGTATCAACACTGTTTAAATCAACACTGAGTACTGCGCGTTTTGAGTTGATATTCCCTGTAATTTTATTAAAGGTTTGTACTTCCGTTTTACTGGAGTTTTTAGTAGTCGTAAAATTGATGATGGATGAACGCTGGTCTAATACCCACTCAGCTAAAGCAGGTTGCGATAACATTAGTAGAGCAATAAAGATAATTTTTTTCATATTATGATGCCTTAACAATTGAATTTAGAAACTATATTTTTTGTGCTGTAAAAATACCATATTCCACTATATTATGATGAAATAAATGGTGCTGTGCCAAGCCAACCTTAAAATTAGCCGTTTGTGTTTCACTACGCAAACCAAGCCATCGACTAAATTTCTGTACCGGCTCCAAGCGTTTTGCTACTTTATACATATAATCTGCTGAGGGCAAGGTTTGCTCGGTAATGTCCTGGTATTCAATATTATTAAACTTATTGTCTGTCAATAACTGTGCAAATTCTGCGCGTAAACATAAATTTGGCACCGCCCAACCATTCAAACAGTCAACTACTGCTGGCCAATCTGCATCCTCAATTTCGCGTTTGGTCAGAAAGCCATCACACACGACTAACCGTCCACCTTTGCGTAAAATACGAAATGCTTCACGAATAAAATCACCCTTATCTAAAGCATGGCAAACACTTTCCAGCCCCCAAACAATATCAAATGTTTCATCTGCATAAGGGGTATTACAAAAGTCAGAGACTTCAAAATCAATATGCTCCCCTACGCCGTGTCGCTTCGCATGCTGCCCAGCATGAAAAGCTTGTTTAGCACTAATGGTAATCGCTTTTAGCTTATTACCGTGATTTTTAGCCATCCAAATTGAACTACCACCAATACCACAGCCCGCATCCAGCACATAATCATCTGACTGAATTTTTGCTGCATCATAAAGTTTTTGGTTTTTATTGAGTAATGACTGCGGATGGGACTTGGTTTGCTCATCCCAATAACCATAATGCAGTGCTAAGTCATTACGCCCACTCCAAGCAAACAAATAGTCCCAATAACAAGCATCATAATGCTGTACAGCAGCCTCTCTTAATTCTTCAACGGAAGTGTTTTCATTATTTTGTAAAGGACCATTACGGTAATCTTGGTTTGGCTCTATAAGGTGCATGATTTGTATTTTTTATTCTTTAAATTAACGGATAATTCTGTTCTATATTGCTTTACTTCACT
>CAZXJK010000389.1:0-2064 GCA_964640895.1 uncultured Methylomonas sp. | reverse complement strand
TCAAGCTCTTATTCTAAAAACCCGTTCTCATATGAGAATGGGTTTTTTTTTGCCTTGTGCTTTTGTAATATAATAGCTGTACATTATGTAAACAATACTAAAAGTAATAACAATCAGCTATCAATGTCATATCAATTACAGTTAAGCCGTTTAGACTATGCTTTTGCTCAGTTTTTAGTTAAACGTAGTGTTTTAGAAAAGGAGCCAGCAAAGCAATTTGGAACACTGGTTGCACAATTATCCTATGCACAAAGCCAAGGTCACTCTTGTATTGAGGTAACAACTGCAGATGAAAACATATTAGTAGCATCGGGTTTAGTCGATGATACGGGTACTCTGCCATTAGTGCTTGAGAATAAATATTTATATTTACAGCGCTATTGGAGCTATGAGTATCAATTAGCTAAGAATATTACTGATTTAATCATAAATGGGTATTCAGGAAGTGCTGATATAAAGGTGATAGATCAGTATTTTACTAGTAGCACTATAATAGATTGGCAAAAAGAAGCAGCAAAAGCAGCTTTGATAAATTCTTTTAGTATTATTACTGGTGGTCCTGGCACTGGGAAAACTACGACAGTTGTTAAAATTCTGGCATTATTACAAGAGCTGGCTGTCCAGCCACTGAATATTGCCTTAGCAGCGCCAACAGGTAAAGCGGCAATGCGCTTACAAGAGTCGATCGGCAATAGTAAGCAAAAATTACCCTGCTCCAATTCTATTAGGGAGTTGATTCCGGAAAAAGTTCTGACTATTCATAATCTATTAGGGGCTAGGCCACCCTCACCTTATTTTAAATATAACTCTGAATCACCCTTACCTTTTGATATTGTTGTTATAGATGAAGTATCTATGATTGATTTACCATTAATGAGTAAGTTATTAAGTGCATTAAGATTAGATGCGCGCTTAATATTACTTGGTGATAAAGATCAATTGGCTTCAGTTGAAACGGGTGCTGTGTTGGCTGATTTAACGCTTGCATTGCCTGAGTATACTCAGGAATTAAAAGTATCATATCGGTTCAAAGGTAAGATCAAAGAATTCTCGGAAGCAATCAACCAACAAAAGCAACAGCATGCTTGGGAGTTGTTGAGTGCAGGGCATGATGATGTTGGGCTGTTAAAGGGTGACTTAATAAACTATATTGCTGATAAACAAGTTGAATATTTATCTTTAATTAGGCAAAGAGCTGGTTTTATAGAATGTTATGTAGCGTTTAATGCATTTCAAGTGCTATGTGTGATCAGAGAAGGCTTGTATAGTGTTGCGGATATAAATTATCGTGTAGCAGAACAACTACAAGCTAGGAAATTGATTAATAGTTCAACTCATTGGTATAGCGGCCGTCCCATTATGATTACCCAAAATGATGCTGTTTTGCAATTATATAATGGTGATATTGGTATTTGCATACCAGATCAAGAAAATAATAAGCAATTAATGGTGTTTTTTTTGAGTCCGTCTGGGGGCGTAAGGAAATATTTACCCGCTCGTTTACCACACTGCGAAACTGTTTTTGCAATGACGATTCATAAAAGTCAGGGCTCAGAGTTTGATGAGGTGTTATTAGTGCTACCAGAGAAAATTAACCCCATTTTAACGAAAGAACTTATTTATACTGGTATTACTCGTGCTAAAAAGACCATCAAAATGTTGGCAACAAAGGAAGTATTTGTAGAAACCTTGCAACGTAAGGTAGAGCGCTTTAGTGGTTTGGCAAACAGAATAAAGTCAATAACTTGAGCTATCCGTTAACTCAAGTTATTGGTAGTTATTTATGAACTTATTTTGAAATTTGTTGTTCCATGTCAGCGACACGTTTTTCTAAGTCTTCTAGCTTAGAACGTGTTTTCGCTAATACACCTTTTTGTACCTCAAATTCTTCACGAGTTACTAAATCCATTTTGCCTAAAGCACTTTGTAAAATTGCGCGAAAGTTTTTCTCCATATCCTCTTTTAGGTTACTGAGGCCTGGGGGAATAGCATCACTTAAACGTGTGGCAATGTCATCAATAGATTTTGGGTCAAACATATTAGTCCTAATAAAAAGTGTAAAAA
>CAZXJK010000388.1:0-2075 GCA_964640895.1 uncultured Methylomonas sp. | reverse complement strand
AAATTCGAGGCTTTGGCAGTTTTACCTTGCACCACCGTCCACCACGTATTGGTCGCAACCCTAAAAGTGGTGAATCGGTGGAACTGGGTGAGAAGTATGTTCCTCATTTTAAACCGGGCAAAGAATTACGCGAGCGTGTTAATGAAGCTGCCGGTTTATAACGTAGATTTATAACCATGAAATTCAGTCTGGAAGCGACAAGCGCCAACCAGATACAGTTTTATGATGACACTCAGGTCATCATAAGCCCTGAAAAACAGACATATCCACTACAGTTAGGCTCCTGCCTAATTGTCACCCCAGATCAAATAATAACCGACTCCAAAATCGGCAATATAATGAATTTATCGGATCAAAATATTGCTTATCTACAAAACTTGGAGCCAGAAATTTTAATTTTTACGGCAGGTTTAGTAGCCAATCATCCATTAGTTAAAACACAAACTGAATTCGCAAAAAAATCAATAGGCGTGGAATATATGACCATGGGTGCAGCATGCCGCACTTATAATTTATTAGTGTTAGAAGGCCGGCAAGTTGCATTGATCATATCGCTTAATAAATAAATTAAGTCGGCTCTACGTTAACTTTTTTCCAAAAAATAGCACTAATGCGAATATTAGTTTATTATGAGGGCGGCTTTATTACAAGAAAAGGTATTGTGATGAAATGGTATTATATTGTTATTTTTGCAGTAATTTTGCAGTTTATTTGGTCGGTAAGCCAAGTAGTTTTGCGCAATCATGCTTCTGGAAAAGGTGATAAGGTTGTGTTGATAAAATTTATTGAGTTAGCAGGATTTTTATCTAATGATAATGAAGAAATAAAGTCAGAAGTCAGTTTATATTTTAATGATAGACATAGCTATTATGAAAAATATAAAGATAAGCTACAAAACCGCGGCATCAAATCTCAAGATGAAATGAGAGATAACATTGTTCTTATCGATGCTTTACTAAGTAAGAATAAATTAATCTACGCGTGGGGAGGCATTGATCCTCGTGATGTTTTGGAAGGATTAGATCGACTATCTAATGGGAAACTAGCACAACAAGATGGTTACTCTAAGTTAATAGATTTTTATGGCGATGAACTTTATGGCATTGATGACCTTCTTGGTACTGAGTCAACAATGTTTGAAGTTGTTAATGCTGCTAATTTTTGTCTAGTGCTGTTAGATGATTATTCCGATGTATATGCTTTAATTTTAGTAGAGAAGTCAGAGCTAGATAAGTTTTCAGAGCTTGCCACCAGTGCTGCTGTAGAGTTTGACTTATATGAACCTGAACTCTGAATAAGCACAGTCATCCAGCACCTTTATTTTAACGGCTCTCGGCGTTATATTTCCTCCTAATAGCCTGCTATTGCTACGTAAATATGCCTTGATATTTACTAAAATAAATGCACTGGTCATATGATTACGCGGTTGTTTCAGCATATTTGGAATCAAGGTAGTAGCCTCTAAATTTTTATTGTATATGACGGGAATAGTTGGATATATGCTTTAGTTTTATATTTTGAGCTGGGTCACATGTTTTAATAAATTCGTTATAAGTTAATGATATATCAAGACTTCTATTCTTAATGATGAAACACACCCTATTCCCCAGCTTGACCTGAAGGCGTGAAATCAGCACAATTAAGCTAAAGTATTAGAAATGATGTAAGGCAAATAACATTTGTACTATGGCTTTTCCCCTACTATTTGATCTAGATCAAATAATTGGTACAAGTCTGATTACTCATTTAGTGTAAAATTTACCGATGCTTTATTGAGTGTGGTTAGTGGGGTGAGATTTCTACTGGTTATAAGAAATTTCGCTGGGGTTTTTCATTGAAAAAGGGTGTGATCGCTATGCAAGCGGAACAGCAATATAGTTTTCAGATAGTCAAGTGGTTTGCCTATATGGCAGTGGTCTACTTGGTGGTCGGTACAGGAATAGGTGTGTTTATCGCCTCGCAATTAGCGTGGCCAGATCTTAATTTCGATAATCCTTACATTAGTTTCGGTCGACTGCGCCCATTACACACCAATACCGTTATCTTTGCATTTGGTGGTTCTACATTAATGGCAA
>CAZXJK010000387.1:0-2100 GCA_964640895.1 uncultured Methylomonas sp. | reverse complement strand
TGGAAAACTGAGCGTGACTAAAGGTAAAAAATGCAAAATACGCTGAATCGCTGTTCATTAAGAGCCACCGCTAAAAATAGATTTGTATCTGTTACAATATTCATAACTGACAATTGTACAACAACTACAATACTTTACAAGTGACTAACAAACAAAGTAATCTTGGGCTACGCACTTAAGGCGGGACACGAGTAAAATTAACTGCTAGAGAGAACTCATATTACATCAGTCCTCTAGGAATTATTTTAGTTCTTCAGTTTTTAAACTGTCCCGTCTTAAGTTGGTAGCCTAATCTTGCACTAAAAAACGAATGCTGGACAATGGCATACTACTTGTATGCTATGCTGTGACCTCTTTTATAGATGCTAGGGTTTATTCAAATGAAGGATCAAGATCCAAATTACTCTGGGGGCTACAGCGGCCACACATTAAGCCAATTTAGTACCCGTACTATTGCGCGTGAAGGTGCTTTTTTCTTGCCCTATTTACGCGATGACATGCACTTGTTAGATTGTGGTTGTGGCCCTGGTTCTCTCACCCTCGATTTAGCAACCCGCTTGCAGACAAACGGCAAAATCATCGGCATGGATATTCAAGCTGGACAATTAGCAGCTGCACAGGAACAAGCTGAGCAACGTGGTTTGGATAATGTGCAGTTTTTACAAGGTTCGGTGTTCTCACTGCCGTTCCCCGACCAGTATTTTGACTGCGTATTTGCCCATGCTGTGCTATACCATATTCCCAATCCTGATAAAGCCTTACAAGAAATTTTCCGAGTTTTAAAACCAGCAGGTATTGTGGCGTTACGTGATGCTGATATGCATGCAGATATTATTTACCCTCGTAATAGTACATTAGATGCCGCTTGGGATTTAATCTATCAAGTATTTGCTTTGAATGGTGCTAATGTTGCTTTTGGTCGTGAACAAAAAGGCCAGTTACTCGCACAAAATTTCACCCCGCTCTCTTTAGGTGCTAGTTTTGATATGTTTACCAGCACTCAAGAAGTGGCTGATTATGCCCGCTTTTGGATTGATTTTATCGGTAGTTTACATAAAGCACTTATTCTGGAGCATAAGCTCGCCACGCCTAGTGAGTTAAATGCCTTTAGCCAAGCGTTTACTGATTGGGCTGCACGTCCTGAAGCTTATTGTGCTCGGGCACGTTGTGAAGCTGTTGCGGTAAAATCTTAATATGCCTAACACCCCATCTGCTTTGCGCTTAATTCAATTAACCGACTTGCATTTATTTGCGGATGTTAAGCAACAATTTAAAGGCTGTGTGACGCATGCAGCACTAGAACGCAGCTTGGATTTTATTGCAAATGAAGATTTACGCCCTGATGCTTTTTTGTTGACGGGTGATTTAGCGCATGATCATCAAGCAGAAACGTATCAACGCTTAGCTGATATGCTGGAACGCTTTCAAGTGCCTAGTTTTGCTTTAGCTGGCAATCATGATGATTGGTCGGTGATGCAGTCTGTGTATCCTAGCAAAGGGGTCGATATTAATCCTTGGCAAGATATTGGCAGTTGGCGCATATTATTACTGCACACAGCCATACCAGAACAAGCTGATGGCCGTATAAACCCTGTATTATGGGAGCAACTCACAGCAGAAATGCAACAACAGCCTGATACACCTTATTTGCTGGCTATGCATCATAATTTACCTGCGCATCTATTACGAGATATTCGCTCATCTGTTGCCGATGCAGCACAGTTTCGCCAAACGATCGCGCATTGGCCAGCCATTCGGGCAGTGCTTTCTGGGCATGTACATCAACCGTTCACAATCTATGAAGGTCACTGTTTGTTCTTGTCAGCACCTTCTACAGGTGTTACTCCCTATCCTGAACGTGTACAAAATACTATGAGTCGGCCTGGCTTTCGCTTAATAGATTGTTTTGCGGATGGGCGGGTTATAAGTGATATTATTCACCCTGTTGAGCGTTAATTACGTTATTTTATCGTTCCCAAACGCTCTGGCGTGGGAATGCATGCTAGAACGTTCTAGCGTTCCTATACATGACGCTGGAGCGTCGTAACAGGCGCGCCATGCTACCTCACGAAATTCAGGGACTCCTGTCACCTGAATTCG
>CAZXJK010000386.1:0-2102 GCA_964640895.1 uncultured Methylomonas sp. | reverse complement strand
CCGTTACCGCTTGGCGATAATGTTTTTGTTCTAAATGAATACTTAACAGTAAAACACTCCAGTTTTCATGTGGCGATTTGGCGATGGCTTTTTTTAACGGCGCTACAGCAGATGAATATCGCTTTAGTTTGTAATACGCCAAACTTTTTAAATACCAGGCATCGGCAGTCGGTTTTTTTTCTTGCTGAAACCATTTGTCTAATACAGGCAGTGCTTTTCTGTATTGCTCGGTTTGCATATACACTTGTGCCAAATTGTAGCGCAAGCTTTGTACTGTATCGGGCGGTAAAGTGTTGCTGTCTTTTAGGGTTGACTCTAATGATTCAATAGCTTTTCTATAATGATCCTGTTCCAGATAGATATAGGCCAAATGCTGATGAATCATGGCTGTTTCATAGCGGCTTTTAGTAGTTTTTGGCAGCTGGTTTTTTAAGATCCTGATGGCTTCTGTAAACTGGCTTTTATCACTGAATTTTCGTGATTTGGTTAATACCTTATAGGTGGCTTGCGAGACGGTGTATTGTTTTTTATTAGCTGCATTTGCGCTGAATGACAAAGTAAAAAACAATAATATAATCAAACAAACTGCCCAGACCTTTCTCGTTCCCATGCTCTGCGTGGGAATGCATACGGTGCTGTCTATTAAGCGGGTATGTGTTCCCACGCGGAGCATGGGAACAAGAAGCTGTTTGAGAATCATGATTTATCCATCTGGAATATAATGGTTTGCACAGTTTGCCATTGCACTGCCTCACCCTCTTCCAACCTTTTATTGAATTTCCATTTACGAATAGCGCGTAGCGCCGCCCTGTCAAAAATGCCTTTGGGTTTTGATGCTATCACTTTTGGGTTTAATACTTTACCCTCTTCATTCACGGTAAAAATAATTTTTACTCTGCCTTCTATTTTTCGGGATAAAGCACTGGGTGGATATAACGGTGAAATACGCACTAAGGGAATCGCTTCCTGCAAGCTGCCTATGCCACCTGCGCCCATAGCACCTTTAAACGGTACGCCAGAAATCGTCATTGGAATATCCATCCTCGGCATCGTCATGGTCAGGTCTTTTATATGCATCGGTTTAGGACTGGGTACGCTCAGTTGAGGTGTTGACAATAGCGCCTGTTTTTTCGGCGGTTTAACGCGTTGTTTAACTTCTGGCGGAGGGGGAGTACGTTTTAAGCGCACAAAATCAACGGATAAAATTTCGTTAGCATTAGTTAGCATAATGGGTTGCTGTGCTGACATTCTTTCCATCACTATAAATAGCGCTAAATTGATAAGTAATGCCCCTACAATAATATAAGTTAAGCGTTTATTCATTATTCTGAGAAGGCAGCAATGGACACATTAGCCACACCAGCCAGACGCGCCTGGTCCAGCGCCTGTACCAATACACCTGTTTGTGATTCTTTATCGGCGGCAATGATAACTGAACCTTCTGGATTTTCTGCATGTAAGCGTTCAACATTGGCACGCAAGGCATTAATATCTACTTTACGCCGATCTATCCAGATATCCCCTGTTTTGGTGACTGAGATAATAATATTCCCACGTTCCTGACGTTCTGCACTTTGAGCCGTGGGTCTGTTAACTTCTATCCCTGATTCTTTGACGAATGATGAGGTGACTATAAAAAATATCAGTAGAATAAACACCATGTCTATTAAGGGGGTTAAATTTAGTTCGGTTGCTGTTAAATCGTCTTCTTCGCTGTGTATTTTCATATTTTGTGTTGGTTATCTATCCTTCCCACGGTCTCCGTGGGAAGGCAGTTTGTGACGCTCCTGCGTCACGGGACGACGCAGAGTGTGGGAACTATCTATTTATTCATTATCTAATTCACTGTCTGCATCATCCAGTAATAATCGTACTCGCTCATTAAGATTGGCACTGAAGTATAATCCTGATAATGCAGTGACCAATCCTGACATGGTGGTTAATAAAGCAACCGAGATCCCCCCAGCCAAACCACGGGCATTGCCATTACCGAAAATAGCTATCACATCAAAGGTCTGGATCATACCGATAACGGTGCCTAAAAGTCCTAGTAATGGCAACGCTTGAGATAAAGCTTTAATGCTATGTAAAAAGGTTCCTGC
>CAZXJK010000385.1:0-2104 GCA_964640895.1 uncultured Methylomonas sp. | reverse complement strand
CTAAGTATAGTGCTTTTTTATAGGAGGAGCTTTACACGCTGGCAATCAACGTCCAGTGCAAGCGGTTGCTGTTTTAATAAATATTGTACAAATTGCTGACTATAATAAGGGATCTGCAAGCTACCCTTGGCACCAAAGCCATTAAAAATACCCAAATTATCATATTCAGGGTGTAGGCCAATAAAAGGCGCTTTATCTAAAGTAGTCGGGCGAATATTGGCTTGGTGTTTGATAAGTGTCACGCGACTAAGTGCTGGCATTACCTGTGTTAACGCTTGCAGTAATAACTGGCTGCCTTGTGAGGTAGGCAAGGTGTCTAATGGGTCATGTGTAAAGGTCGCACCCGTTCGGAATTGCAAATTACCCAAAGGAATAAACCAGCGACCATAATTCAGCATTTTATCTGGAAGTGGTTGCTCGGTAGTCAGTGTTAATATTTCCCCTTTAGCTAATTGAAACGGTAGGTATTTAAACCAAGGGTTATGAATGGCTTGATAACCTTCACAAAAAATAATTTTTTTCGCTGTTATATCTTGATAGCTAATACTAGCTTCAAATTGCAAATCTTGGTAATCAAATTGGCTTGCCTGATAGTATTGCTTTTTTTGGAAAAAATCCTTAAGGTAGTTTAATAATTTCCGTGTTAATAAATAACCAGTATTTTTTTGCTGGATAGCCCCTAAAGGTGCTTGAATCAAGGCAGGCGGCGTTTGCAGTTCAGGTACTAAATAATCAAGGTAGCCTTGATCTTGACAACGTTGCTCAAACTTAAGCAGCTCTTTTTGATTACGCACGATACGTAACATATCTTTGCCGATATAAAAATCTTGCTGGAAAAAGTCGCTTAATGCTTGGTATGTTTGTTGTGCACAGGGTAATAAGTTTTCTATATCTGCATTTTTAACCAAACGCATACCAGTAACCGGGTTGATTAACCCTGCGGCTACTTGTGAAGCATTTTCTTTTTGATTATCTATTATATGAATACTGCAGCCCTGTTTAATTAACTCCCAGCCCAGTAGACTACCTGCCAGTCCTTGGCCAATTATCAGGTAATCTACGTGTTTGGGCATACTATTTTAGGCGCAGAGTATTGGCTTCACTAAACTGAATACCTTCCCAGCCATATTGCATAAAATTTCTGATATTTTGATGGCCGTCGCCACCAGGATCATTTAAGACATCTTGGTGATAAAAATCACCAAATAGGTTGAGCGTTTGTTGTTGGTCTAATTGATTAAGTCGCGCAAAGGCAAATATCTTACAAGAACCCTCATTACTGCCAGCAACGTTAGTGACACTTTTATCACCTAGCCCATTACTAAAAGTAGTGGGTGTATAGTGATAATGCTTGTTAATAATATGTATGGTGTCATCAAAACTGACGCTTTGGTTGGTTTTTACTTTGTTTATAAAGCTTGTAATAGGCATGTTGTTTTGCTTGAATTAAAAGGTGGGAATAGGGGCGGGTAATAAATTGGGTTAAGGAAAAATTCATTCCCAAGGATTAATTAGATGTAAGGCACTTGGAAATAAATAAGCATCCAATATTTGGGCAGGATTTTTGTTTGTCATTAGTGCTGTAGCAATAGGCGCATAGCAGGCTACGTAACTATTGCTACAGTACTGATGACGGACAAAAAAACCAGTAAAGATGGATGATTATTTATTTCCAGGTGCCTAAGTTTGTGATTTTTTCAAAGTCGCGAACATTACGGGTAAAAAGCTGTAAATCATGTTGTAATGCAATAGCGGCAATTTGTGCATCAGGGAAATCTATAGGTCGTCCTAGCTGAGTACGTTGCTGGATAATTTCAGCATAAAAAGGTGCTGACTGTTGATCAAATGCAAGTGTATTTTTGTTAAATAGCTGAAGAACTTGGTGGGCAATTTTTGCTAGATTTTGTTTACGCTTTCCTTCATTCAGTAATGTAATTCCTTGGAGAATTTCAGCATAGGTAATCGCAGAAATAAAGGTAGTATTTGCTGAGAATTTATTTACATTTTTTATGACTTTTTCATTGGGTGAAAGTCGCATCAGTTCAGAGATTAGGCACTTGGAAATAAATAAGCATCCAATATTTAGGCAGGTTTTTTGTTTGTC
>CAZXJK010000384.1:0-2106 GCA_964640895.1 uncultured Methylomonas sp. | reverse complement strand
ATAAAAACCAATGAGCTGATGTGCCATAGGGATAGACAGCAAGTCCGAAGCAATCCTTTTCCAGTCATTGATAGGCTCGTTATTAAAATTTGCCCAATGAAAATAAAAGTCCTTGTTAAATTTGCCATCCACTCCAGGGTTTGCAAAATAGACTGTTTCTTGCGGTTCCATTGCTACAAACACCTGTACCAAAGAAAATAGCCCCGTAAAAATGCCTTCCGCAGAATATTTTTCAATTTGATGATAAGCCTGACTTACTGACACACCGCTACGTTTAAGCTCAATATGGATAACAGGCATACCGTTAATTAACAGCAGTATATCGCCACGGCGGTCGTTTAGGATTTTTGACTTACTTTTAAACTGGGGCTGTTGCACGATTTGATAACGGCTTTGCCCTGCCGCTATTTCTTGGCGGTCGTATATTTTAAGGCTGATCTCGTTTCCAAAATGCAAGCTGTCGGCCGGGTTATCTCGTTTAATTGCAACCGTTTTACCATTAATAAAACCGTTAAGTTTTAGCGGTGTTTTTAAATCGGTAATCTGTTCTACAATCTGCTGCATTTCGCCATCCGTTAATGGCGTGTCATTAAGGCGGTCAATATCCCTATTATTTTCAAACAGAATACGCGCCCAATTATTAAGCAAATCCGCTTCACTCGGGTATTTTAAAACCTCACTTTCCCAGCCTTTATTTTTCAGCTCATTGACTAAAGCTTCTTCAAAGCCTGCTTCTTTGGTAAAGGTCATTTATTCATCCTAAAAACTTTTTCAACACAAAAACCACACACCCCCTCGTTCCCACGCTCCAGCGTGGGAATGCATACCTGACTCACCATTGCCGACAAACCTCCAATAAACCCGCTTGCCCAGCATAATTCCTTGCACTCGAATAACGCCAATGAACTGCTTCGTCTACATACCCACGCTTAACAGGGTTTTGGTGAATGTATTCAATTTTCTGGCGCATCATTTTCTCATTTTGAATCAATTCTGGATGAACGCCTTCTTGCCAAAACTGATAAGCACGATCATTTTTATGGGCTTTTTTATAAAAAGCTAACTGCTCTAAAATCTGCCTTACATTATTGTTTGCAAGATATTGAATCATTTGTTTTGCCGTGTAAGATTTATAGCGAGCAATATCCCGATCCAACGCCTTACTTTGCACAACAAGGTGACAATGATTTTCTAGCACAACATAGGCATACACTTTTAGACCCTCTTTAGATAAGAACCTTAAAGAATCCAGCAAAATCTCTACTGTTTCTTGGCGTGTAAAAACAGGTATCCAATGCAACACGGTTAGAGTAATAAAGTGTGGTAGCTTAGGATCTGTGATTTTGTAGCGACTTCTGCCCATTATTTATGCTCCATATGCATTCCCACGCAGAAGCGTGGGAACGAGAATCGTGGTTGTTTAGCCTTCATCAAGATCTTCAGTTTTATAAAGGATATAGCCCTCGTAATGATAGCTGGCATCAATACCTTTCATATAGATGGCACTGTCATTAATCTTGTCTGTTAATGCCTGTTTTAGCAAAAATTTAATTTCAATATCTTTAATGGGGCTGCGTTCCATCGCCAGCAGATAATCGTCTTTATCAACAAGGCTCCAATCAACCACCTGTTGCAGCTGTTTTTTTAAAATTAAATCTAGCCATATTCGGGTGCTGCGTCCATTACCCTCTCTAAAAGGATGGGCAATATTCATCTCTACATATTTTTCAATAATTTCATCGAATGTAGATTGGGGCATTGCTTCTATATTTTTTAAGGAAACCTGCAAATAAACAATAGGGGCAAATCTAAAATTACCTTTCGCTATATTGACCGTGCGGACTTTACCTGCAAAATCATAGATTTCATCAAATAGGTAACAATGAATATCTGCCAATGTTTGAAAAGTGCCTGCCGTTAGCGTATTTAAAAAACCACGATTGAAAAGCTGGTTTGCTTTGGCTTTACTGAGCTTTTCCTCAACTCTTGCAAGTTCTGCATCGTTAGTGATGTTTAGTTTATTGTTTAATGGCATGGACTGGCTTCCTTATACTCGATCTTCCAGTTTTTAAATTTTTTACAGCTTGACTTTCAAGAAACTCACCC
>CAZXJK010000383.1:0-2107 GCA_964640895.1 uncultured Methylomonas sp. | reverse complement strand
ACATGTTTTTGCCCTAGTTGCATTCTAGCCATATCATCAGGGCTATTAACGACAAAGAACAACACAAAGGTCAGTACATTAACACCAAACAATAATGGAAAGGCATACAAAACACGACGTAAGATATAATTAAACATTACTTAATGGTCTCCTTAGCACGACGCTGAAAACTACGCACAGCTGGCCAGGCCAATGCTAGCAACAATAAGATAATTAACGCAATAGGCCAAAGTATTGGCTGATTCCATTGCTGCCTTAATTGTTCCCGCTTCTGTCCATCAATACGCATATATTTTAATTTATTATTCGCCATCAAATTAGGCTTTAAATTATGATACCAACTATGATATAGCGAGAAATTTTTCGGGTGCAAGCCAAATAACCAAGGGCCATCCTTACGTAGAATCTCCTGCATTTCTTCAATAAGCAGCAAACGCTCTGGACCATTTTGCATATAATTCATCTGTTCAAACAAACGATCAAATTTAGGGTTTTGATAGTTTCCTGCATTTTCTCCACCCTGCACTGCTTTAGCATTAGGGCCATATAATAGAAAAAAGAAATTTTCCGGATCAGGGTAATCTGCATTCCAGCCCCACATAAATACCTGCGCATTACCATTACGCATTTTCTGTTGAAAACGATTGTAATCGGTCGCACGGATCACCAGTTGAATACCTAATTTGGAAAATTGTTTACGATACCAATTCAAACGGGCACGATCATCAGGGCCACTTGCCGCCGTGTCAAAGTATAAAATCAACGATTCCCCCGTTTGTGGGTCGATACCATTAGCATAGCCCGCTTCTTGCATCAATCGCTTAGCGACAGAGATAGATTTACGCTGTGCACGACCATTCTGCCAGTTATAAACATAAGGGTTAATGCCCTGCTCGCCTGCTTGATAGCCAAAAATACCTGGCGGAATCGCCCCTTGTGCCGCCACACCACGCCCATTCATAAAGATGGAGATATACTCTTCATAATCCATAGCAATGGCAATGGCTTGCCTTAAATTACGTGCCGATTCACTGGTGCCGCCAACAACGGTATCCAGCATATTAAAGCCCATATAATAAATGGAACTGGCAACCGCTGTTTGTAACTGAATTTCTTTGGCCTGCATACTCGCTGTCAGAGTCAAATCACCGCCCGCAAATTGAATGGCTTGGTCAAAACTATCCGAGGCAATCCCCGAGGCATCATAATAGCCTTGCAAAAACTTATTCCAATAGGGAATAGTTTCCTTTTCTAAGCGATAAATCGCTTTATCAATAAAAGGTAATTGCTTACCTGCATCTTGTAATAATCCCTGTTGAGCATCACCCGCCTCACCTTCACTTGGGTAAAATTCCTGATGAAAATTAGGGTTCTTCAGCATCACCATGCGTAAGTTTGGGTTATTTTCGGCCAACATATATGGTCCCGTTCCTAGCGGCTGCCAATCTAAAGTAATATTTTTATCCTGCAAACCCTGTTGCGAATAAAAGGCATCGGCTTCCCACGGCATGGGTGCAAAAAAAGGCATTGCCAACCAAAAAACAAATTGTGGATATTTACCATTAATACGTATTTTATAGCGATATTTATCGAGCACTTGCACGCCGCTAATTTGGTAATCTTTTAATTGCGTCCGTGGTATATCTTTTATGCCCTTAGCATAATCCCCCAAGCCCACAATATACTGCTTCATTAATTCGGCAATCGGCGAAGAGATTGCTGGGTGTACCAAACGTTTAATTTGATGCACATAATCAGCCGCTGTTAATTCACGGGAACCCGTTTGGTTAAAATCACTTAACTGCATAATATCCACTAATTGTGCTTGAGTCAGGTCATGATATAAGTACTTATCCTGCTCATTTTTAGCCAATGCAGGATGCGGTTGAAACTTAATGTCAGGCTTAATTTCAATAATATAATCAGAATAAACAATCTGCTCAGCTGGCGCATTATCAGCCAATACTTGGCCTGCTTTATCTAAATAAACCACCTCTGGCATTTTGGTTGCCGTCAATGGCTCTAGCTCATAAGGTCGTTTTAAAAAATGATACTGAAATGGCGGTTCGTAAATTTGCCCAATAAACACATATTCATTGGAGCTATA
>CAZXJK010000382.1:0-2131 GCA_964640895.1 uncultured Methylomonas sp. | reverse complement strand
GTGACGAGAGCAATATTGTTGTATCCACCTTCAAGATAGGCAACTGTATAGGGAACCGATAGAGGGGTTGCTAAATTTACTGATTCTCTGTCTAGCTCAATACTCGTTAAAGCACCATCAGCATGTAAAATAATCAATTTTTGGAAGCTTAGCGCAAAATCAACTGCATCAGATGCCATTCGCTCCACACCATCAACCCACAACCCTTGCAGAGTAAGACTACCAGTATTCGTTAATACAACTAACCTTGCACCTTCGACTTCTGCAGACACTGCATTATTGAAGTCACCGTATTCTACAAAACTGTAGAAATTACTGACTGCTACACCGAAAACATTATATTGGTTATATCCTGCAACAAATACGGATCCTTCACTGATCAATACGGAGCGATTGCGGCCAACATCAAAAATTTTGTTGTTTTTGGCTACAACAGTTGTTGTAACTAAGCCCAATGATATTAATAGTGCGACCAGCACTGTTTTGCAATATTTCATGATCCAGCCTCCTCCGCGCCACATGCAGTTTTTATACCCTTATAAAAACTGCCAGACGATTTAATTTAATAACTTAATGCTTAGGAACGTACACATTCCTTAAGTTAGTGATAACTATAAACTTATGCCCTAAAAAATCAACCGCGAATATGCGCTTGTGCGATACAGTTCCTATATTGATGCTTGCTAGGGATACAAACGGTCAAAGAATTTATCAAAAATTAATTTTTTGTAAATCAGATTAGCTTATCTACGCTGCTGTTTCCACTCAAGTTATTCGGTTTAGATTTTTATAATTTTACCTGTCAACCATCACGAGAAAGTATTACAGCCGCGTATCGTACCATCCGTAAAGCCTTTTTTAAACCAATAGACACGTTGTTGTGATGTGCCGTGTGTAAACGATTCAGGGGTTGCATAGCCACGCGCTTGTTTTTGTAAACGGTCATCACCAATGGCACTAGCTGCATTTAAGGCTTCGTCAATATCACCTTGTTCCAAAATATGTTTAGCTTTTTCGGTGTGATGCGCCCATAAACCAGCATAGCAATCTGCTTGTAATTCTAATTTAACTGACAATTGGTTGGCTTGCGCTTTGCTCATGCCTTGCTGTGCTTTACGTACTTTTGCTGAAGTACCTAGCAAGGTCTGTACATGATGGCCTACCTCGTGTGCAACAACATAAGCTTGTGCGAAATCACCTGGTGCATTATGGCGTGTTTTAAGCTGCTTATAAAAACCAAGATCAATGTAAACCTTATGATCGCCAGGGCAATAAAAAGGCCCCATTGCGGCTTCTGCATGCCCACAAGCTGAGCGTACTTTATCTGTAAAGAGTACTAGTTTTGGCTCTTCATAGCGGATATTTTCTTGTTGAAAAAGCATGTTCCAAGTATCTTCGGTATCGGCTAACACCACGCCAGTAAACTCTGCTAATTGCTGTTGCTCAGCTGAGGGGCGATAATTTGTTGGCTGACTGCTAGTTGCCGACCCGCCAGTATTATCCAGAAGACTTAATACAATTTTAGGGTCTACGCCAAAATACATCGCAGCTAGGGTGACAATAACAACGGTTAACCCTCCTGTTTTCTTGCCTGGCCTACGCCCACCACCAGCCGCCCTTCTATCTTCAATATTCTTACTGACTCTACGATTACGCCATTTCATGGTCTTGCCTTACTCTCTTTTTAAGTTACTTTGAATGCTGACAACTTACAACAGAATCGATCATACTGTATGCAATAAGTACCCAAGCATAATTAATTTGACTACAATACGCAGGATTTTTTTTCACCTTCAAGGCACATAAATAGGCGCATAGCTGGCTACGCAACTATTTATGTAACGCAGAAGGTGAAAAATAAAGACCAGTAAAATGTTAAAGTAATTATGCTTGGGTACTTACACCCTACTTAGGAGTTTCCACGTTCCTTACCTGCTTATACCAATCCCCAATATTGATACCCTATCTTCACAAATGCCGTCATCCTATGCTTTTAGCAAGAATCCACTACGCGAATGGATTCCCGATAAAAAAACTTTGGGAATGACGGTATTAGGGTAATTATTTACTGGGGCTGGTATTAGGCACCTGGAAATAAATAATCATCCATCTTTACTGGTTTTTTTGTCCG
>CAZXJK010000381.1:0-2151 GCA_964640895.1 uncultured Methylomonas sp. | reverse complement strand
TGATTAGTTGTAATCCCCTTTCTTAAGGCGCGTGATGGATGATTTTGGAAAATCGTAGGCAAGTAGCAACTGATAGATAAATTCATTTTGGCTACTCTCTTGATCTATTAATTGGGTAAGCGCGTTTATCTGTTGTTCTAATTGATTTAAATCCATTTAAGTTAAAGCCTCATAGATGGTGTGGTGTCGTCATCCAGCATTTTAACACAGGAGCAACTAAGCGCCCTTCCCCTAAATATCTAAACTTTTGAATATTGCCTAACGCGGACATATAAGCCATTATCAATAGAATGGGGCTTTATCATATCCACACCAATTAAGTTTCTCAATTTGTTTTTTATTCATTACAATAAGCACCATCATTCAATATTTTGAGTACAACCCGTGTGTACAATTCACCTATAAACAATGGTATATCATGGTAAACCACAAAACTATATTACTTAATACTTTCAAACAACTATGACCAACAAAAATACAGTAAAAGTGCTTTTCGTTTGCATGGGCAATATATGCCGCTCCCCAAGTGCAGAAGGGGTTTTTAACAAATTAATCAGTGATGAAAACTTGACCGACAAATTCTTGGTTGAATCAGCAGGTACACATGCTTATCATATTAGTGAAGCGCCCGATTTACGCGCACAAAGTGCAGCACAAAGCCGCGATGTTGACTTAAGTACCATTCGCGCACGTAAAGTCATTATGGGAGATTTTGAGGATTTTGATTACTTGCTGGCAATGGACTCCGACAACCTTGCGGTTATGATGAAGTCCTGCCCAGAAGATCTACAACATAAAGTTAAATTATTTTTAGATTATGCACCGCATTTGAAAACCAATGAAGTGCCTGACCCTTATTATGGCGGTGCTTATGGTTTTGAACGGGTATTAGATTTAGTCGAAGAAGCATCCCTTGGCTTTCTTAAAGAGTTACAATCAACAGGAGAAATATAATGCAAAAATTATTACAAATACTATTATTAACTGGATTATTTTTTACAGCTTTTGGCGCGCATGCTCAAACTGATCAACGGGTTAGTCATGTGGTGGTAGTCTGGTTAAAAGAACCCGGTAATGTACAAATGCGGGAAAAATTTATTGAGGCGAGTCGCGTACTGGAAACAATTCCTGGCGTTATTTCTCGTCATGTAAGCTCAGTTATCCCTAGTGATCGCGCTAAAGTTGATGATACCTTTGATATTGCAGTCACCGTCACTTTTAAAAATGCAGCGGCTTTGAAAAAGTATATGCAAAGCCATAAACATAAAAATATGCTTAAAAATAAACTAAAACCTTTAGTGAATAGAGTGGTTGTTTATAACTTTGGTAATCAGTAGAGATTAGCGATGGCTATTATATCGAATACAATAAATTACCTTGATGGTGATACGCTACTAGAAGCTTTTTTTGCTTATGATGATAGTTTTGAGGGTCGAAGACCTGCGGTTTTAATCAGTCATGCATGGGGAGGGCGCGATAAATTTGTCGATAATAAAGCACATAAACTTGCTGAGTTAGGCTATGTTGCGTTTGCACTAGATATGTATGGCCAGGGGAAATTAGGCACTAGCACAGCAGAAAATGCAGCCTTGATGCAACCGTTTATGGATGACCGTCAGCTTTTACAACAACGTATTAATGCTGCTTTATACGCCGTAAAACTATTGCCTTGGGTCGATGATAGTAAAGTTGCTGCCATTGGTTTTTGCTTTGGTGGTTTGTGCGTATTAGACCTTGCTCGAATGGGTGCTTATATAAAAGGCGTAGTGAGCTTTCATGGCTTGCTCATTCCACCGCCTCAAGTTGCAACCACAGCCATTCATGCAAAAGTACTTGCCTTGCATGGCCATGATGACCCGATGGTAACGCATGCACAAGTGGATGCTTTCACTAAAGAAATGTCTAGCTTAAAAGTAGACTGGCAACTACATAGTTATGGCAATACCGTACATGCATTTACTAATCCAGAAGCCAATGACCCAGAATTTGGTACGGTTTATAATGAAGTGGTAAGTCAACGAGCTTGGCAAAGTATGCAAAATTTTCTAATAGAGATTTTTGCATAATACGATAGTCACCTTTACTATAAAAACCAGCATAAGGGAGCTGGAAATAAATAATCGTCCGATATTGGGTAGGATTTTTGTTTGT
>CAZXJK010000380.1:0-2155 GCA_964640895.1 uncultured Methylomonas sp. | reverse complement strand
TGTATATTCCAAAAAATAAATTTCATATTTTACGACTTTGGCTAAGATTTACTTAACCCACCGAGCCTTCTAAACTGATCCCTAACAAAGCCTGCGCTTCTACCGCAAATTCCATCGGCAATTCTTTAAAAACACTTTTACAAAAACCATTCACAATCATGGATACCGCGTCTTCTGCTGATAAACCACGCTGTTGACAGAAAAACAATTGATCTTCACTGATTTTAGAAGTGGTTGCTTCGTGCTCAACTTGTGCGGAAGGCTGCTTGACCTCTACATAAGGAAAAGTATGTGCACCACATTTATCACCAACTAATAAAGAATCGCACTGCGTGTAATTACGTGCATTTTCAGCACTTTTAGCCACTTTAACCAAACCACGATAAGTATTTTGCGAGTGCCCTGCCGAGATCCCTTTGGCAATAATGGTACTTGTAGTATTTTTACCAATATGAATCATTTTGGTGCCAGTATCCGCTTGCTGGTAATTATTAGTCACCGCAACCGAATAAAATTCACCAATTGAATTGTCACCTAATAAAATACAACTCGGATATTTCCAAGTAATAGCGGAACCTGTTTCTACCTGCGTCCATGAGACCTTAGAGTTTGCCCCACGACATTCTGCACGTTTAGTAACAAAGTTATAAATACCACCCACACCATTTTCATCTCCTGGATACCAGTTTTGCACCGTAGAATATTTTATTTCGGCATTATCCATAAGCACCAATTCCACCACCGCAGCATGCAATTGATTTTCATCGCGCATGGGTGCAGTACACCCCTCTAGGTAACTAACATGACTATCTGCATCAGCAATAATTAAAGTACGTTCAAATTGTCCAGTATTAGCCGCATTAATACGAAAATAGGTGGACAATTCCATCGGACAACGCACACCTTTAGGAATATAGACAAACGAACCGTCAGTAAAAACAGCCGCATTTAAAGCCGCAAAGAAATTATCTGTTGCAGGTACCACTGTCCCTAAATATTGCTTAACTAATTCTGGGTACTCTTGCAAAGCCTCAGAAATAGGGCAAAAGATCACCCCTGCATCTTTTAATTTTCCTTTAAAGGTAGTGGCGACAGAAACACTATCAAATACCGCATCCACGGCAACACCAGCTAAGCGTTCCTGCTCATCTAATGGTATCCCTAATTTTTTATAGGTATCCAATAGAATGGGGTCAATCTCATCTAAACTTTGTGGTTTATCTGAATCTTTTTTTGGTGCTGAATAATAACTAATCGACTGGTAATCAATAGGCTCAATATTAAGCTGCGCCCAATTTGGCTCAGTCATAGTCTGCCAATGTCGAAATGCTTTTAAGCGATATTCCAACATAAATTCTGGCTCGCCCTTAATCGCAGAAAGTTTGGCAATCACATCTTCATCGAGGCCAGGAGGAAACGTATCTACCTCTAGTTCAGTCACAAAACCATCTTTGTACTCTTGACCAATTAGGTTTTCAATTTCTTGTGCACTTGCTGACATAATTATTCTTAAAATAGATATGGGTTAACGATATAAACTGGCCACTGGCACAGTAATTTCTTGAGGAGCAGTTGCAGGCAACAGCATATCGGCCAGAGTGACAGATTCTAATGCCTTTTGCACAGTTTGATTGACTAAGCGCCAGCTATTACCTATCTGACAGTCGGAAACTTGTTCACAACCATGCTCAGAATGACTGCATTCAGTTAGGGAAATAGGCCCTTCAACAGCATTAATAACACTAGCAACCGTTATATTTTCTGGTGTTTGCGCTAATACATACCCGCCTTTAGCACCACGAATAGAACTTAAAACGCTGGCTTTAACCAATAACTTCAAAATCTTGCTCACCGTTGGCTTGGCTATACCCGTTGCATTCGCAATTTCTAAAGCGGCATGCATCGATACTGGACTTTTCGCCATAAAACTCAATATCACCGTTGCATAATCAGTTAATTTCCCCAAACGTAACATGCCTACTCCTTTTATTGAGAACCATTTTAGTACTATTTAATTCCATAGTAAATAGCTAGGTTATTATTTTTATATATATTACTATAAAATATCGCTCAAAGGACCTGGTTTATGAATGCCATAACCTCAGCGATTCAGCGTATTTTGCATTTTTTACCTTTAGTCACGCTCAGTTTTCCA
>CAZXJK010000379.1:0-2174 GCA_964640895.1 uncultured Methylomonas sp. | reverse complement strand
CTATACTATTGATTTATTTAGACAGCTTCAGATACTCTGAATCGCTGATAAACAAGACCAATTAGAACGGTGTTTTTCAAGACAGTTGTCGCTTAAATTTTTAAATTGAATTCTCGTTCCTTAGTGATGAAAATTGCCACCTTGTTGTTTAGCAATTAAATTAGGCTGTGATTTAAACCATTCCAATACTGCCCGCATATCTTTGAGTAACATATCCGCCATATCATGACTGAACCCTTCTTTCACAACGACACGCTGTACCACAAGATCCTGACGATTTGGCGGCATGGGATAAGCAGGCACTAACCAACCATGCTCACGTAATTTATCTGCCATATCAAATAAGGTGAAATTACTTGCACCAGCCACGTCATCTTTTAATTTCCAACAAAAGACAGGGATGTCAGTACCATCAGTTATTAATTCAAATGGCCCTAAATTGGCAATCTCGCCTGATAAATAAAGCGCAACATCTTGGCAGGCTTGCTGAATACGTTGATAACCATCCATGCCTAAGCGTAAAAAATTATAATATTGAGCAACGACTTGATTGCCGGGGCGAGAAAAATTGATCGAGAAATCAATCATATCCCCTCCCAAATAAGTCACATGAAAGACTAAATCTTCAGGTAAATATTTTTTATCGCGCCATATTGCCCACCCTACACCAGGATAAACAAGGCCGTATTTATGCCCGGAAGCATTGATTGATACCACGCGTGGCACACGAAAATCCCATTCCAGCTCCGGCTGAATAAAAGGAGCAATAAAAGCACCACTGGCACCATCAACATGAATCGGTATGTCAATCCCTGTCGCTTGTTGATATTTATCTAACGCATCAGCGACTTCTTTCACTGGTTCATATTTACCATCCATAGTGCTACCCATGATAACGATGACACCAATAGTATTTTCATCAACTAATTTTAATGCTTCTACTGCATTTAAGGTAAAGCGATCCCCTTCTGCCATCACTTCTCGCGCTTCAATATCCCAATACTTACAAAACTTGTGCCAGCATATTTGTACATTAGCACCCATGACAATATTGGGTTTATCAGTTGTTTTACCCGCTTTTTTCATTTTGTCGCGCCAGTTCCATTTCAACGCCATACCACCCAACATAGCTGCTTCACTAGAACCTACAGTTGATGTTCCTGTCGCAATTTCATGATCAGGTGAGTTCCATAGGTTAGCCAACATATTCACACAACGACTTTCAATTTCTGCTGTTTGTGGATACTCGTCCTTATCAATCATATTTTTATCGAAACATTCCGACATCAATTGCTTTGCCTCAGGCTCCATCCATGTGGTCACAAAAGTCGCCAGATTCTGCCGGGAATTACCATCCAGAATCAATTCATCATGAATCAAATTGTAAACCGTTTTAGGGGCCATGCTTTGTTCTGGGAAAGTGTGTTTTGGAACACTTTCGGTCATGCCTCTTGAAGCATAAGTTGGCGTTAAGACGCTATCTTCTATTGAAGACGATTTTACTTTTTTCTCATGCATGGATTTTAGCTCCTTTTTTTAGCTAATGATTAAATTCGCTGAGGCGACCCAAAATATAGTTTAAATTAGGTAATGTTCTTTCTAATTAAAATGGCTAGTGGGAATAAAATCAAAACCCCGACTATAGCGACTAATAATGGCACAATTGCCGCCATTGGCTCTGTTGAAAAATTTTGGCTAGCCACTAAAATAGCAACTGGTGGGTTACGCAACCCAGTGCCTACGGCTAATGTGATCCGTGCATTCCTGCTGTTGCCACCCGTAAAGAAACCAATCAACATGGCCCCCAAAAAAAACATCACAATAATGGGTAAGACTGAAACACTTGCAATGACTGTTTCAGTATAAAGCATCAGCACCGCAACAATGAGCATCAAGAGAGAAATACTGGTTAGTTTTTGCATATAAGGTTGCATACGGGCTGCAAAATTTGCGAAAATCGCCTTTACAATCAATGCAAGCACCAGCGGAACCAGCATAATAGAGACTAATGATTTGGCAATATCCCACGAATTAACCAGTGTGCCGGGCAGCAGCAGTGGTGCAACTAGCGGCAAAAAGAAAACTGTTACCAGTAACAATAGCACCATCAGCCCTACCGAACCGCCGACATTACCTCTAGCCGTTGCAACCAGCACCGGAATAAAGGGTGCTCC
>CAZXJK010000378.1:0-2187 GCA_964640895.1 uncultured Methylomonas sp. | reverse complement strand
TCCGTTTCCCTGATTTTCAGCGAGGGAAATACCCAGTTTGGCCAATAAATCAATCTGGCTATCAGCACTGACCATTTCTATTCCTGAGGGGCCAACAAAGATACCCAATGCAATAAAGGAGACGATAAGTGGTTGCTTTAAGCGTAAACCAATTGCCCCGAAAAGAGCCGCTAAAAATAATAAGGCGGCGATTTCTGAAAAATATCATTAAAAGCAAAGTTCATTGGTGCTATCCTTTTTCTTATCCCCACCGATAATAGAAAGTTTTCTAGTGATGAGTGTCAAAATTAAAGTTATTAAGAGGAGTTTACCTTATTATTTTATCTCAGCAAGCCCGGTGGCCAGGTTGCACCCTTCAGATGATTCAAAAGAAATGTTGGGGGTATGTTATCTAAGGAGTAGAGTACTAGCTTATTTTAAGTAGTGCTGCCAACTTATGCTCCACTGTTTGATAAAAATCTTGCGTATAATTTTCCAGCACTGAAAAATTAACTTGTTGCGCTTCATCACTAATGGGAGCCCAGCGATTAGCACCCGCAAAGCTATTATCACCAAAAAAAGATAAGGTTTTAATATTCAGCGCACCAGCTAGTTGCATCGGTCCAGTAGAGGTACTGATAAACAGTTCAAATGTGGTCAGTAATTTACAAAAATCCACCAATGACATTTTAGAGTCAATCAGTTCGGCCGGGAAATCAATCTGCTGAGAAATATAGTCTCGACTCGCTGCATCATCAGGGCCAAAAGTAAAAACCACTTTAATGCCTTGTTGGCCTGCAATGGATTTGGCCAATTGCAAATAATGCTGCAAGCTTAAATTAGCCTCACTGCTACCACCAAAACCAGGATGAAATGCAACTATCTTTTCTTTACTCGGTATATCATCAGCAAAAGATAATAGTGGCCTCGTAAAACTGTGATTTATCTTAGGGTCTAAGCTGGTTAACAAATCAACATTATACTGCCATTCTGTTTTGCCACTTTTACCACGTTTTTGCTTAACGCGGTTATTAAAAAATAATTGCGCTATTTTAGTTGCTGGCGCAATGCGCTGTGGAATATTTGCCAACCACAAAATACCCGCCAAGCGACTATCAATAAAGCACGAAATACTCACATCAAAATTATGCCGGCGAATTTCTTGTATGAGTTGCAAGGAATCAGGAATATAAACAATAACCTCATCAATATAATCAATATGACAGGCCAAGTCATAGTTAATCGCGGCAACCAAAACAGTGACTTTATGCTTTGTATGGCTCTTAATAATCTTTAACAACGGCAAAATGGTAATAAAGTCGCCAATTTTATCGTGCCGAGTAATTAAAATATTCATGATTTCAATTGTATATTGTTTTCATACAGCTTGATGTGTTTATAAAAAGTGGTCGCCATATGTGAAAAAGCAATCATCAAGCCCGGATAACCATCACGGAAGCCTTGCTTAAGAAAGTAGGTTTTAATAAAAGCAAATTGGGCATTAAGAACTGCTTTAAGTGGCGAGGTCTTTTTTATGCCTGCATTATCCTGAGCATATAGTGTGGAATAGTGGTCTAGCTTATTAATAAAGGCGGAGACACTCGCATAAGGATAATGTTTAATGGCACCTGTAATCTGCTCTAATTTAAAACCGGCATCAATAATACTTTCATGTACATTTTTATCGGTAAAGGCAGTATGTTCTTTATTATAAACTCTGGGAATAATATCATTCCCCCAGCAATGTTTTATTTGCCTGGTTTGATAATAATTTTCTCTCAGAATGCTGTAAATACATTGCGTATTTAAATTGATTTGTTTTAAGCCCTTGATAAAATCTGCTGATACCACTTCGTCAGCATCCAACGAAAGTATCCAGCTATTTTGCGCATGACTTGCTGCTGCATTTTTAGTCGGTCCAAAACCTATAAATTGACCTTGAATAAGGTTTACATTTGGATATTGCTGCGCAATAGCATCGGTATTATCAGTCGAACCATTGCTATATAGCACCACATCGTCAAACTCTGCTAATGCAGCCAAAGTATTAGCAAGTGTGGCTTGTGCATTTTTGGCTATGATCACACAGGAAATATGCTTTATTTTTGAATGATTCATCTAATTAGGTGCTCAAGTTGGTATCAGTCTGAATATAAGGCACTTGGAAATAAATAAGCATCCAATATTTGGGCAGGATTTTTGTTTGTC
>CAZXJK010000377.1:0-2196 GCA_964640895.1 uncultured Methylomonas sp. | reverse complement strand
AACGTACCCAAGCCATGATTTTTAGCATTTCATCGGTATTGAAATTAACGTACTGAGGTCCCATCATGCCTTTTGCACCGCCAAATAAAATTTCAAACAAACCTTTATCGGTTGCAATACTTGGGTATGTCCAATAATCATCCGCCAAACCAGGGCCAAGCTTGCCTTCCGCCTCATGTCCATGACAGCCAGAACAACCTGTCATATAGAGGCTTTCACCTTGTTCAATGGCTTCTTTATCCGTGTTGTAGGGGTTTTTCCCTTCTTTCATAAATTCTTTAAAGGCAGGTGTATTGCCTCCTTTTTTGGCAAAACTCATATCCAATACAGATCCTAGCAGTGCATGGCGTAAAGTAATATCAGCCTGTGCGCAGCTGCCGATAAAAGCGGTCGTCAATACTGCGCTTGTCACAATGTGTTTAAACTTCATTGATTATCCTTTTGTTTGATAATGGTATGAGAATTACTTAAGATAATAAGGGAATGCCCTCATCTTCTAGTAACTCTTCAATTTCAGATTGCTGTTGTTTAATAAAGTAATTTAATTGCATTAATAAAGCCGTTTCGCCTTTACGTACTGCCATAGACGTACTGTAGTGTTGCCCTACTTTCTGGCCATCAGCACGGGTACTATTATCAGGGACAACAGTCATTACCAAGGGTGTTGTAGACTCTTTAATATAGCGTGCGGCAGAGGGACCCCAAAGAACGGCCACTTCAGCCTTTCCATTGGATATATCGCTGACCATTTTACTCACATCATATTTTACATATTGGTTTCGACGTGATTTAAACCCCACTAATTCCTTGTTATAGTTAAAAGTATCGCTATATCGTCCAATCGCTCTAATCATTATTTCTGAGGGTGTTCCAGGAATATAGCCAATCCGTTTAACTGAGCGTAGAGCCTTACTATCCCAGTCTTTTAAATCCAAATCATCGCCTTCTCGTGAAATAAAGGTATAAGCCGAACGATAATAAGGTTTGGTGGTAAGAACACGAGGATCACCTGCATCGATACCGATCACCACATCACACAAGCCCTTATTTAAAAAGTCACGAACAAAATAGCGTGGATCTTTCCAGTAAACATATTTGATTTTACGATTTAAGTTTTTACTTAATAAACGGGTCAGCTTGTTTTCAAAGCCTTCCCCTTTTTTATTGGAATAAGGCATTTCATCTTCTGCCGCACAAACTTTAAGCACTTCACCTGTGGGAGTCCAAGCAATATCTGGCTGAGCATTTGCTGCACAGCCTGAGATTAATGCCAATCCAAGTAAGCAAGGTATTTTTGATTTTAGGGTCATGGTTTTTTATCAGTCAGTCAATTAATTTAATTATTGCAGGAGGTGCTTTTAGCCAAAACTAAAAACACCTCATCTACTTTTAATCCAGTGCAAAAACCATCACACCACCGCCCATTTGCGTGTAATGGGCCAACTCTTTAAATGCTCCTACCGCACCTAAACCCGCTGTTGGATCTTGTAGATCAAATACTAAACCGACACCTGGCCAGCCACCGACACCATAGTAGATAGCCACAAACTGCTTACCATTGTGCTTATAAGTAATCGGATGACCAATCACACCAGAAGGCAATTTAAATTTCCAAAGTTCTTCACCATTCTTAGAATTCAGTGCTTTGATATAGCCGTCTAATGTCCCGTAGAAAACTAAGTCGCCTGCTGTTGCCATGGTTCCGCCCCAGACTGCAAATTTTTCAGCAATTTCCCATTCAAATTCACCGGTTACTCCGTTCATGGCTTTGACTTGACCTAATGTACCTTTAGGTCCTGGATACATATTCAGAGTTGCACCCACAAAAAATTGTCCTGCTCGGTATGGCAACATGAACGGTTCCCAATCCATACAGATATGGTTGGTTCCCATAAAGAATAATTTCTTGTTTGGATCATAAGATTCAATCCCTTGGTTGTGATAACCCATTGCTGAAGGACAAATCCCTTTTGCTTCATGATCCATGTGAGTTGAATACTCAGGATCTCTAATCGGTAACCCTGTTTTTAAATCAACTCTTTTAACCCAATTAACCGTGTCATCAATTTTAAAGGCATTAACCAAATCACCTGTTTCACGGTTTAAGGTATAAACCAAGCCATTTCTATCTGGGTGAGTCAGCAATTTAGTCATTTTTCCATCGACCATTTGCTCAGATAATCCCATGTAGTTCAC
>CAZXJK010000376.1:0-2205 GCA_964640895.1 uncultured Methylomonas sp. | reverse complement strand
GCCTTGGCGTAGCTTGCAAACCATTATTTTATTCGGTAACCACCAAATTACCACCCAAGCCATGCATGAAGCACTACGCCATAATGTTCCCATTCATATGGCCTCGGCAACGGGCTGGTATCAAGGTGTGATTACCCATGCACGCAACAGCCAACACCAAAATGTATGGCTGCAACAAACCATTGCCTTTCAGGATGAGAGCAAAGCCCTGTATTGTGCGCGTGAGATCGTCACTAGCCGCCTTTTTCATATGAAAGAACACCTCCGCCAACGGCAACTGAGCCATAAAATTCCTGTGATTGAAAACGCCATCCGCAATGTCAATCGTACTGAAAACCTTGCCAGTTTACGCGGCTACGAAGGCAGTGCTACCCGTGAATATTACCAATTACTGGCGCAAATACTGCCTGTCGAATTTGGCTTTAATGGCCGCAAACGTAGACCGCCAACTGACCCGTTTAACGTACTATTATCTTTAGGCTTTACCGCCCTATACGCCTATACCGAAAGCTTCCTACACAGCTCTGGTTTATTGCCTTGGCAAGGTTTTTATCATCAAGCCCGTGGTAGTCATGCTGCACTCGCCTCCGATATGATGGAGCCTTTCCGACACTTAATTGAACGCACCGCGATTTCCTTAATTAACCGTCATGAAATTAAAGTGGATGATTTTAGTTACCAAGCCTCTGGCAGTTGTCATATTAGTGATCGCGCACGCCGTAAATATCTTGCCTTATTACTGCAACGCTGGGAGGTAAAAGTTAAAGCCAAAGGCCAAACAGAAGCACAAAGTTGGTTACGCCATTTACAGCAACAAAATATCTCTTTAAAAAAATTTATTCTGCAAGGCATTCCTTTTAAACCCTTCCGACTACGCTAAAAATCAGTATAATAGCTTGGTCACTGCAATCATTTGGATGAGTGAATTGAGCCAGCAAAAAATGGCGCGCTAAGCACCACCAATAGGTTTAAAGATCAATTACTTAGCATAAAATAATAAGTATTGGTACACTCAACACTGACCCATTCAATTAAATCAATGAGTTACTAAAAGAAACTGCCATAAAACTGCAAAAATGTTAACGCATAAAATAACCACCCTCGGGTTCGCCCAAAATGCATATAAACTATTGAATATAGGCAGGAAAAATAGGGTGCTATTGCAGTGGCATTAGGCCGCTTAGGCTGTGAGACAGTTTCTCTACGCTTAGGTAAGCTATAGTTCGACCATTGCAGTGGCATTAGGCCGCTTAGGCTGTGAGACGCAAGGGCACTGAAATTTACCTCTGCCAGTTATGTAGGCTGAAAGACCTAATATGTCGGATTACGTTACCTACACTACGCTAGGTAAGCTCATCCAACCTACCTGCAATACATTGATTATAAAAAACAAACTCTTAACTTAATGGCAGTGATGCTCCAACATGAGAATTCATCCATAAACGTTCCTGCATTCTCGCTAACAACCCAAATTAAATATTATGCTTCACCACGCTTATCTGCTGTAATAGCCTGATGCAAACTAAAATTTTTTATGATGCCGAATTTACTGGCTTACAACAACACAATCAGCTGATCAGCTTGGCGCTGTGTGCTGAAGACGGGCGCGCATTTTATGCGGAGTTTTCTGATTTTGATCGTGCGCAATGTGATGCATGGATCCACGAGCATGTGTTGAGTGTCACGCGCTGGGCGCAATATCTAGGAGCTGCACCCTATCAAGCACAAGAAGATGAGCTGCAATTATGTTTTGGCGATAGTGCGGCGATTAAACAGGCTTTGTTGACTTGGCTCATGCCTTATCAACAAGTGGAAATATGGGCTGATTGCTTGGCTTGGGATTGGGTATTATTCTGTGAACTATTTGGCGGAGCCTTGCACTTGCCCAAACAGATTTTTTATATGCCCTTTGATTTAGTGACTTTGTTTTATTGTCAAGGCATAGACCCTGATATATCACGGGTGGAATTTGTACAGCAGCAAGGCTTACCCATACCTCCGGGACAAGTGCATAATGCCTTATTTGATGCTTATATTACTCGGCAGTGTTATCAATTATTAATTGCTCGGTAGGTTGCGGGTGAGGCACGAACCCCAACATGGTGGCGTAAATAGTTGGGGTTCGTGCCTCACCCGCAACCTACAACATTGATACTTTCCAGCCTCTTAGAGCTTACCTTTATCTTTTTTTCGGCGGGTTATGCC
>CAZXJK010000375.1:0-2235 GCA_964640895.1 uncultured Methylomonas sp. | reverse complement strand
TTACCATAAGCAAATTTTGAATGGCATTATATTTAGATGTGATTTTAGGGGTATGGATTTTTAGTGGGTGGGGTAATCAGTATAGCCTGAATTCAAGTGGAAACTTATATTACAGGCAAAAAAATACCAGACCAATCTAAACAGATTGTCTGGTATCTTGCATTAATCCGATTAGAGATTAATTAAGCCATTGCGCGGACTCTGTTATTAAGTCTGCTTTTGTTTCTTGCGGCTTTATTCTTATGAAGAAGGCCTTTTGTGACAGCTGCGTCGATAATAGGGACGGCTGTTGCATAAGCTACTTTAGCTTCAGCGGCATCACCAGATTCTACTGCAGCAATAACTTTTTTGATGAATGTACGTAGGTTGCTACGTTGACCTGCGTTACGAACGCGGCTTTTTTCTGCATTACGCGCACGTTTTTTTGCTTGAGCTGTATTAGCCATGGAGCCTCAGTTATTACAATGTTAATTTTAAACCCAGTATTTTGCATTTAAATGCTATTATTGTCAATCTTTTAATAGCAGGGAACGAGTCTTGAGTCGTAAACTTTTTAAATCAACCGTAGTTGTCAGTAGCATGACCATGATTTCGCGCATATTAGGTTTTATACGCGATATGATGTTTGCACGGATTTTCGGTGCCGGTCTCAGCACAGATGCTTTTTTCGTTGCCTTTAAAATACCTAATTTTTTACGACGGCTATTTGCTGAAGGTGCTTTTGCTCAGGCATTTGTGCCCGTATTATCAGATTATAAAGAGCAGGGTGGTAAAAAAGCATTGCGCTATTTTATCGACCGTACTGCCGGAACGCTAGCGTTAATATTAATGCTGACCACGATTGCAGGGATGCTGGCGGCCCCCTATTTAATTATGGCCTTCGCGCCTGGCTTTTCATGGGAAGGTGAACAATATGAATTAGCCGTGCAAATGTTGCGTATTACCTTCCCGTATTTGTTTTTTATTTCCTCGGTAGCGTTTGCTGGTGGTATTTTGAATACATATGGTAAATTTGCAGTACCTGCTTTTACCCCAGTATTCCTTAATATATGTTTGATTTCTGCTGCAATATGGCTCGCACCCTTAATGTCGCAGCCCATTGTTGCTTTGGCATGGGGAGTATTTTTTGCCGGAGCGGTGCAGTTGGTTTTTCAGTTTCCTGCTTTACGACGCTTAGGTCTGGTGCCGCGCTTACGTTTTGGATTTAAAGACAAAGGGGTTAGACGTATTTTAAAGTTAATGGTGCCCGCTTTATTTGGCGTATCCATTACTCAGATTAATCTGTTGCTGGACACCCTGATTGCTTCATTTTTAACCACAGGCAGTGTGTCTTGGTTATATTATTCCGATAGATTAGTAGAATTTCCGTTAGGGATCTTTGGTATTGCACTGGCAACGGTTATTTTGCCTAGTCTATCTAGGAATCATGCGGCAGATGATACGGAGTCTTTTTCTAAATCGATGGATTGGGGATTGAAATTGGTGGTATTGATTGGTGTGCCAGCATCATTGGGTTTGATGATGTTGGCAGAGCCTATGGTATCGACTTTATTTCAATACAATGAATTTACCGCTCATGATGTCACGATGGCAGGGCGTAGTTTAATGGCATATGCAACGGGGCTGTTGGGGTTTATTTTGGTAAAAGTGTTAGTGCCTGGGTTTACCTCCCGAAAAGATATGAAAACTCCCGTGCGCTTCGGTATTTACGCTATGATTGCCAATATGGTATTAAATATTGCCTTGGTATTTCCATTAGCGCATGCAGGCTTGGCATTGGCAACCTCATTAGGTGCATTTTTTAATGCAAGTCTATTATTAGTGGCGTTATTAAAAACGGGTGTATATAAGCCTTCTGCAGGCTGGCGCATTTATATCCTGCGCATTATTTTAGCGGCCTCGGCCATGACTTCATTATTATTCCATTTTGTTGATACCGATCTTTGGTTGCACTGGGGAATGATCGAGCGTGCTTTAAATTTGGGGTTCTGGATTGCTGTAGCAGCGACACTGTATGCTCTAGTATTATTGTTGTCAGGCCTGAAGTTAAGGCATTTGTCTGCTGGTTGATGTTGTTACTATTGCATTCTGGTGCGGTTGGGCTGAGGCACGAATCCCAACATATTACGGTACTAAGGCACCTGGAAACACACATCATCCAATCTTGTTGGTCTTTTTGTTCGTCTTTAGCGGTGTCGTAACAGTTACGTAGCTTGCTACGCGCCCGTTACGACA
>CAZXJK010000374.1:0-2244 GCA_964640895.1 uncultured Methylomonas sp. | reverse complement strand
GAATGAAGGTGACAGGAGTCCCTGAATTTCACGAAGTAGCATGGCGCGCCTGCCCTTTTTTGATAGGGGTGTTTAAGAAAAATTGAATCGGAAAAAAACTTGCAGATAATTGCTGTTTTGGTACAGTGGCTTATTAGTGACTAATCAAAAACGAAATCAGGATAGGTATGAATAAATTATTAATGAAAAATAAAAGTATGCCAATATTTATTTGCTTACTATTTATCTCATTTATGCAGATTGCAAATGCTGCACTGTATGAATTAGATGTAGAAAGTGAGGGGATGCAAATGATTGATGTTAATAATCAATTTTGGGGTGAAACTAATGATTTATTTATACAGGGGAGTGTTAATCAGGTTGGATATCAATATATTGCGGATGCTGTGACGTATTTGAAACGAAACAATCTTAATGCTGCGAATAAGGCATTAAAAGAGGCTAAGAGCGCCTTTTTAAGCGAGTTTGATAAAAAGCTTAATATTGACTCTTGTAATGGTTTGGTTAAGATTGCCTTACTTGAGGGGGATTTTCAAGATGCTCATAAGTGGCTAACGCAGGCACTTGAAATCGACAGTGATAATATAGATACTTTATACTTGAATGCAAAGCTTTTAATGATGCAGAGTCACTATTCTGATTCCAAAGTTATTTTGCAAAAAATTATCCAACGAAATAATAACTACAAGTTTGCTTATCTTAGCCTCGCAGAAATTGAGATTATCAATAAGCAGTACAGAGTTGCTGAGCAGCATTTTAAGCGTGTGTTACTACTGGACAAAAAGCATTTAGGCACTATTAATAACCTAGCTGCTTTGTACAAGGTTCAAGGTAGAAATGATGAAGCAATAGAGACGCTGCTACAGGGGTATCATATATTTCAAACTGATCTGGCTCAGGGTTTTATCTCGCAACGCTTTTATCAAACTTATATGTTGAACTTGGCAGGCCTGAAAAAGCTTTACAACTTAGCCAGGATTTTTTCAAGAGGTATCCTGATAATTATGGTGTGCTGAGTTTATACTTGGATGTTCTGGTTGCGAATAACATGGAGACTAAAGCAAGAGAAATTTTGAGGAAAAAAGTTGAGAGAAATACTCAAGACGTTGATTCCCGTTTCATGTTACTTACTTTATTAAGTAAAGATGGAGCGAATAAATCTCAGGTTATTAAATTATATAATGAAATCATTATTACGAGACAAAATGAAGAATCAGCGTATATCGCATTTAGTCAGTACCTCATAAAGCACAAATTTTATTTTGATGCTAAAAAAAATATATTAAATGTGAGAAAGGTTTTCCCTAAATCTTATATTGCTGAAGTATTAGAAGGTGATTTGGCAGCAGCGGAAGGTAATAAACATGGCGCTGCAAAGTTTTATTTGGACGCTTATAGAAAAAAGGAAAATCGAAATTTATTAGTTAAAGTTGTTCAGTTGCTTAATACTACGGGAAAACAGAAAGTGGCGATAAAATTACTATTAGAAGAAATACAGAGTGATAATAGTAACGTAGCAAGAATGCTTCTTGCTGGAATTTACTTATCTGAAAGTCATTCCACAAAGGCAGAGAAGCAATATCGTGCTGTGCTAAAAAAAACGCCTAATCATTATATCGCTTTAAATGATTTGGCGTGGCTATTGAGTCAGAACGATAAAAATAAAGAAGCACTTGTTTTAGCGGAAAAAGCTTATAGTATTGCACCTGACTCTATCGAAGTGAAAGATACCTATGTTGTGATTTTAAAGCGATTAGGGATTACTAATAAAGCTGAAAAGGTGATGGCTATAGGTTCTAAAAAATAATAATTTTACGACTGGAATCGCTGAACTTAAGCGGGCATAGCCTTAGTCTTCTCGCGTGTTTTTCATAACACAAATCACTTTACTAGCATTCTGCATGTTAGTTTTGAGAGGGTATATTTGCATCTTTATATTGTACTAAAGCCAAGGTAGCATCAGTGGTGCATAGAATGCATCCTATTCTTATCAACATTTTCAATGTAAACCGCCCAATATAGAAAGACTTAACACCCAAGACGGGAACGAATGGAGGGGAGTAGATTTTACACTTACGCTGTACGTGGAGGCTAATGCATACTCCCCTAAAATGCGTACAATTTTAAATGTGGTGAAAAAAGTGTAAACCATTTTCATGTTTAATTAAGTGTGTATCATTATCCTAACGTTTATACTCGATGTTCCAGTTTTTGTAGTACGTTGATTTTATTATCTATTTTTAA
>CAZXJK010000373.1:0-2277 GCA_964640895.1 uncultured Methylomonas sp. | reverse complement strand
TTCATCAGCTAAAGCTTGCATTAAAATATGTATATTTTTAGCTAATAAGGGAAGCTGTATTGGTTGTGATAGTTTTTTTTGTAAAGGAGTCTGTTTGTTTTCCATCTAAATATATTCTCTATAATACTTTTTTACAATCAATGTGTAACGTCCGTTTGCAAAGAGAAATCAAAATCAATTAATGCAGGAATTTTATCCTTGGGGACAGGACGACTAAAGAAATAACCTTGTATTATTTGACAGCCAAGCCCATGCATAATAAGTGCTTGTTCTTTGGTTTCAACCCCTTCTGCAATTAATTGATAGTTTAGTGCATTTGCCAAACCAATAATAGCGCCTAATAATAATGCAGTATCTGGATTGGTCAGTACATCATCAACAAATATTTTATCAATTTTTAAACAATCTAAGGGCAGTTGTTTTAACGAAGCCAAGCAAGAATAACCTGTGCCAAAATCATCAATTGATATTTTTACTCCAATCAATCTTAATTCTTTGATAATATCTAGACATGTATCTGCTTGCATGGCACTTTCAGTAACTTCCAGTTCCAAGTATTTTGCTGGTACCCCTGTTTTTGCCAAGATAGTTTGCACGGTATCAATGAGCTTGGGGTCTTGAAAATGTAGTGCTGATAAATTTACTGCAACTTGCATAAAAGGCAAACCTGACTCATGCCATTGCTTAATTTGTGTACAAGCTGCATTGATAACCCAGTCACCAAGATCAATGATCAACCCCATACGCTCAATTTCCGGGATAAATTCCCCTGGTGGAATCATGCCTTTTTCTGGGTGTTGCCAGCGCGTTAACGCTTCCATACCAACCATTCGCCCTGTTAGCATGGAGATTTGCGGTTGAAAATGTAGAATGAATTGTTGCTTTGCAAATGCTTCGTGTAGCATTTGTTCCGATTCCAAGCGTGATATAGCCTGCAAGGCCATATCATGAGAATAAAACACATAGCATTGTTTACCTGCTTGTTTAGCGGCATACATAGCCGTATCAGCCGCTTTCATTAGTTCCGTTTCATTGTCACCATCGCGTGGAAAAATGGCGATACCAATACTTACCCGTGGTTTTATTTGTTGATGATTTAAAAAGAGAGGTTCGTTTATTTTTAATAAACAGCGTTCAGCGACTTCGGCAACAAACTCATCGTTACTGGCATTATCTAAAAGCATACAGAACTCATCCCCACCTAGACGAGCGACAAAGTCAGCATCCCGTATTACCCCTTGTAATCGCTGAGAAACAACTTTAAGCAATTGGTCGCCCATGTTATGGCCTAGACTATCATTAATGTCTTTAAAGCCGTCTAAATCAAGGAATAAAAAAGCAAATTTTTCATCACGCCGCTTGGATGTTTTAATAATAGTTTGGATACGCTCTTGAAAATAGGATCTACTGGCAAGGCCTGTTAGGTGATCAAAGTAAGCCAAGTTGTGAATTTGTTTTTCAGATACTTTACGCTGACTAATATCTTGTACTGTCCCTGTGATCATAGGGCAGCCATTTTCAATGACCTTAACCATCTCTTGGTGGACAAAAATACTCTCTGAATCGATAACCTGTAAACGAAACTCAATATGTTGCACTGTCGTGCTATACGGGGCTTCTAGAATCATATTTCTGACCATATTTTGGCCTTCTACTTCAATTAATGCGATAAACCCTTCTAAAGTGGCAGCAAAGGCTTGTATATCAATAGCGCATAAATCAGCTAGTTGCTCTGATATTTGAAAATTATTTTTTTCTACGTCCCAAATCCAATACCCTAAGCGTGCAATGCGTTGTGCTGCAGTTAATTGTAATTTACTGTTGCGAAGTTCTGCCGCATTTTGACCTGCACGTAACATAAAGTTCAAGCGGTGAGTCAGAATAGGGTAATTAATGGGTTTAACAATAAAGTCGGTAGCACCTACCTCAAAAGCACGGTTGATAGAGTCTATATCGCCTAAGCCTGTTGACATAATAATAGGCACATCAGCCATAGCTGGATTTTCGCGTAATAAACGGCAGGTTTCAAAACCATCCATTTTATCCATAATCGCATCAAGTAAAACTAAATCAGGGATATGCTGTTTTACTTTCTCCAGAGCTTGGAGGCCATCATTTGCTTCATCAACTAAAAATGAGGCTGTCGTTAATACTGAGTTAGTGATTAAGCGAAAGCTGATGTCATCGTCTACAAGTAAAATACGGTGACTTTGATCTCTCGTTGGTTCCAAGGAAGGAGGCACCGTAATATTATTTTCGATATTCAACTTTTTATAC
>CAZXJK010000372.1:1301-2344 GCA_964640895.1 uncultured Methylomonas sp. | reverse complement strand
GCTTTAAATGTATATTTAGAAAATTGGCAGCCGATTACTTTTTATACTTGGTTGGGTACCCCTGAGTCTGATAGCGGCATGCATAAAATCAGCCAGAAAGCCGTTAAGAATATTGCTAGTATAGGTGGTGCAAGTGCCGCTGATGCCATTTCTAGAAGTTTTTTGGGCTTGTTTGATAGTTTTTATTACCAAAAGTTGGGTTTTGGTTGCTATTTATACCAAGGTGTTTGCCAGATGATGGGAGTCGCTGCAGCAGAGCAAGGCTTTTATATTATCAAAGGTAGTGCTTGGATACCGAGAATAGACGTAGTTGGTTATAACCCACGTATGGATTGGGATATATTGGTACAACGGCTCGCTCGAGTCGTTAACACGGATGAGGTTGTTATTGAATAACAGGAATATATTATGCAAAAAATATCCTTTTTAATGGTCTTATTTTTAAGTGCCTGTGTGACTATTAATATCTATTTTCCCGCGGCGGCAGTTGATAAAGTAGCTGATGAGATCATTAAAGAAATTCAGGAGGGTAGTCCTGACTCTACTCAGCAAATACCTGCTTCTCAAACGCATCTATTCACTTGGGAAATAAAAACCTATCAATTAATTGATAGGGCTATTGCAATACTGATTTCTTCAGCACATGCTGAGCCAAATTTAGCAGTTGATACGGTTGAAATCAGACGATTAAAGGCGAGTATGCGTACACGCTTTGCCGATTTGAAAGTACTATACAATCAAGGTCTGATTGGTATTACGACGGAAGGCTTATTAACTAATAAAACTAGCATTCCCTTGAAAGATCGTAATAAGGTTAATAAATTAATTCAAGCTGAAAATACTGATCGTAAGCATTTATACCAAAGTATTGCCAATGCAAATGGGCGTCCGGAATGGTTTACACAAATCAAAGCTGCTTTTGCCAAGATGTGGGTAAATAATGCTCAATCTGGATGGTGGTATCAGGATGGTAATCAGCAATGGCAGCAAAAGTAGGGTAATACTTTATTTCTAGACTATTCTTTTAGTAGACTTTAACGTGT
>CAZXJK010000372.1:0-1289 GCA_964640895.1 uncultured Methylomonas sp. | reverse complement strand
GAAAGAACCAGCACATAAGCTTTTAAAACATAGTGTTGCTTGGCAACACAGTATT
The DNA here is from genome assembly GCA_964640895.1 of uncultured Methylomonas sp. GTDB lineage: Bacteria > Pseudomonadota > Gammaproteobacteria > Methylococcales > Methylomonadaceae > Methyloprofundus. The sequence continues at coordinate 1,234 of CAZXJK010000372.1, read as the reverse complement.
TTAACTAAAATAAAAGCTTGGTTTTTCTTGATCATGCTGGGCTTGTTGGCTGTTTCTGCTTATTCAATAGATCGGTTGATTTTGCCTTTGCTGGAACAAGAAACTACTAAATTAGTTATTCGTGCAGGTAATGCAATGGTTTCTGATGTCAATGAGAAGCTGGTTGTTGCTAAAACCTTGGCTGTTTCATTAGCTAGTATTGTCGGTCAATTACCACAAGACGAGGCTCTCTATAAGGATTTGATACCACATATTTTTAATACAGCAGAACTGAAAGATTTTATTGCTGGTGGTGGCGTTTGGCCTGAGCCTTTTTTATTTGATGCTAAAAAGGCAAGGCGTAGTTTTTTTTGGGGACGTAATCAAAATAATGTTTTTGACTATTACGATGACTATAATGACCCTAAAGGCTCTGGTTACCATCATGAAGAGTGGTATGTGCCGACTCGCTATATTAAGGAAGATCATATTTATTGGTCTAAATCTTATGCCGATTCTTATTCCCATCAGCCCATGGTTACCAGTTCAGCTCCTATTTATAAGAATGGACAGTTTTACGGTGTCAGCACTATTGATATAAAACTTGAAGGTATTAGAGAACTATTGAAAAAGCATGTTGAGTCATTAGGTGGTTATGCTTTTATGCTAGATCGTAATGGGCGGTTTATTTCATTTCCTGAACAGGATTTAAATTTAGATTTATATCATAATGATGAATACATCACTATCAATGATTTGGCTAAACAACATAGTGCTTATCAGCAGTTTGAAGTTGTGCTGGAACAGATAAATGCTGAAGGTAAGCAAACGGAAAAATCAATACTTGCAGAAAATATTGCTCAGGAAAGTTATCAAATTAATAGTCAGGAAGCGCAATTTATCGCTTCTATTATTAACGATCCATTACCAGAAACAAGCAATTATTTTATTCGCTCGTTTCAAATTGAGCAGGATGCTATTTATGGGGCTGCTGCTACAGGAATGTTATTCAGAATGCCTGGTACACACTGGACTTTAGGTATTGTTATTCCAAAACATATTCTTTTTTCATCGGTAGCAAATATCATTAAAAAGATAGCCGAATATCAGTTGATAGCGATACTGGTTTTTGTGGTGGCAATATTTTTTATTTTGCAATGGATACTAAGGCACCTGGACATAAATAATCATCCATCTTTACTGGTTTTTTGTCCGTCATCAGTACTGTAGCAATCGTTACGTAGCCTGCTATGCG
>CAZXJK010000371.1:0-2347 GCA_964640895.1 uncultured Methylomonas sp. | reverse complement strand
GCCTGCGTTAGAATGGAAATTTTATTGGATGATTATTTTTTTCCATGTCCCTAATTGTCGATACACCGACAAACCATCACATTCATAAGGTCTTAAATCTTCAGTTTGGTGTAGGACTGAATCTTTAGGCAAGATGCGCAATAATTGTTTAAGTAATTGGGGCAGTTCTATGCTGGTGGCATTATCTGTAGAGGATTGGCTCATAGTGATCAGCTTAGGTCGTCGTCTTATAATATAAAACTTTTAAGCCTTTACCTTCTGCATCCACATAAACGGCAGGTGGTTTAATGTCTGCTATAAAAGTATAGTTAGGGGCTAATTCAGCCATATGCGTGTGCAAAAACTCCGTGCCTAGTTCAGGTGCATTGAGACACAGTAATAGTTCAGATTCAGGGGCCATAAATTGATCAAGCCGGCGAAGAATTTTGGGGTAGTCTTGCACAATATCGACACTGCCTTTTTGCAAAGTAGGCGGGTCGCAAATTAACAAGTCAAAAGGGCCGCGTTTTTTTAAACGGCTAAAAGATTTAAAAATATTGAGTTTTTCAAAACGTACTTGTGCCAGTGATTGCTGATTTAAACGATGGTTTTCCCGGCCAACTGTTAAAGCAGGGCTACTCATATCCACATTTAAGACTGACTGTGCTTGGCCTGCCATGGCAGCGACTGAAAACCCGCAAGTATAGGAAAATAAGTTAAGGACACGTTTATGTTTGCTATGCTGCTGTACCCAGTGTCGCCCATTCTGCATATCCAGAAATAGGCCGGTATTACGTGCTTGGCCTAAGCTGATAAGGAACTGTAAGTCATTTTCCACAATAGCCAGCTGCTGTATGGATTCACCCGAAATAATGTCGATTGGCCCCGCTAATTGATAACGATGTTGTAGCTGTATACTGGTACATTCTGGTAATTTCTGCTGTAGATAGTTTGCTAAATCGGTCATTTCGGCGTGAGTTACTGGTGCAAATAAGGTGATTAATATAACGGGTGGCAACCAGTCGATCGTGATATGGTGCAAATCTTGATAAGCATGTCCACGCCCATGAAATAGGCGTTGTGCTTGTTTACGCTCGCTAGGTGAGTCAGGTATTTGGAGGTGCAGAGGTAGTTGTGCTAAAGCAGACACGAGTAGATTATTTTTATTATTGGGTTTGATAGCAGTATAGCTTAAATAGGCAGCTTATCAGCATAATATTCCTTGGTTTTACATGTAAGTACCCAAGCAGAATTACTTTAACATTTTACTTGTCTTTTTTTCCATCTTCCGCGTTGCATAAAGAGTTACGTAGCCAGCTATGCGCCTATTTATGCGCCTTGAAGGTGAAAAAAAATCCTGCGTAAAATTAGTTATGCTTGGGTACTTATGCATTTTGTTTTAGGCGAGTAGGTTTTGCAGTAAATAGTTAGTTTATAGGTAAGTTTCTGCTTATATTTCAGCTATTAATCGTGTCAAAGTGACAACTATGCCATCTTGGTTTTTTCTGTTACTATGCATCCATGAGATATTAATTTGTGGTGAAGTATATGTCAGAATGTTCTTTTTGTGGTGTGTTTGAAGAGCAGCATTATCCGCTATGTCATTCCTGTGGTGCGTTACGCTATCCAGTTGCAAAAATTAGTACACCCGATGTCAGCAGTCGACAGCAAAAATTAAAGCTATCGGCTTCGGTTGTCGCCGCCATTGTAACGCCTGGCGCGTTCGTCGTTTTGGCGGTAATGGGCGTTAACCACCTTAATACTCAAAGAAAAAAACGTAAGCCATAATTCAAACCGCTGTAAGGTCAAGGAGCGAGTATTATTGAATTTTCGTTCCTCAGTAGGGCTGCAGCGAAACTTATCACCGTTTATAATACGATAGGAAATAGCAATGCCCTTATGCCTGTTTTACCTCCTCTATGCCTGAACTTAAGCAAACGCCCTTATACAATTACCATATAGCACTAAAGGCTAAAATGGTACCTTTCGCCGGCTATCAAATGCCAGTGCAATACCCCCTCGGTATTATCAAAGAACATTTGCATTGCCGCTCCCAAGCTGGTTTTTTCGACATTTCACATATGGGACAGTTTTTACTGAGTGGTGCTGACAGTATTAGCCAGCTTGATAAACTAGTCCCCACAGATTTACTAAACTTAGCAGTAGGACAACAACGTTATACGGTATTAACCAATGCTCAGGGCGGTATTATTGATGATATTATCATTACCTGGCTTGCAGAGGGTGCGTTAATTATTGTTAATGCAGCGTGCAAAGAGCAGGACTTTGCTTATTTACAAACGCACTTTGGCGCTCAAACGCTGAAAATCAGGGAAACGGAGCTTAGCGAAGTGATGATTTTTAGTCC
>CAZXJK010000370.1:0-2350 GCA_964640895.1 uncultured Methylomonas sp. | reverse complement strand
GCTCTCTATACTATTGATTTATTTAGACAGCTTCAGATACTCTGAATCGCTGCATTTTTACTACGCTGGATCCACCCTTTTTGTGATGCTAAAGGCACGGGCCTGATTTTACAATACCTGTGTACTGATAGTGCTGAAAAGCGCCTTAATTTTGACTTACCCACACTACAACCTTTGGTCAATCAACAGTTGGCTAAATATAAGTGGTGGCAAAAAATAAGCTTTTTTTTCCAAGCAAAACGCTATATTACCCAGCTAGATAAGTTAGAAAGCATTATCCATGCAGATACGACAAAAAGCCCTAAAGCATTAAATTTCAACACTTATACATTAACACTCGAGCAAACACAGACCGTTAATAAACTTGCACGCCAATATGTCGGCATCACTGGCACGAGTCTATATTATATTGGCTGTTTGATGCGTGCCTTGAATAACATGAACCCTGAACAATCGGGTGATGCCTACTGTACGCCATATGCCTTTAATTTACGTAAGAATAAAGCATTGAGTCCACTTTTAGGTAATCATGTTGGTGCTTTGTTTGCACAAGCACCGAAGTCGATATTGCATGATCGCAACGCGCTATTTCAACACCTCAAGCAACAGCATGTAAACGTGATTCGTGAAAAGCTGGACTATGCTTTTTTGCCAGTTATGTGGGCAGCAAGTTGGCTATCACTTAAAAGACACGGACAAGAATTACGCAAGTCATACGGCTCTGGTACCGAGCGTAGCTCATTCTGGTTTTCTGATATTGGTCACGTTGATTTATCCAAGGAGCCTTTGCTAGGTAGCAACATCACCCGAGTATTACATTTGTGCCAAATTACCAGCCCTCCAGCACTCGCACTGCTGAGTTGTCAGCTAAATAATCAACTGACCTTGAGCTATAACTTTATTGAACCGTTATTTACCCCGCAATGGGTCGAGCAACTGCACGAGTTAGTCGTCGCTGAATTACTCACACCTTAGTCTTTATTTACCATGAATATTGTGAGTCATTTTTTGCAACAATCTGCAAAATCACCTGAGCAGATTGCTTTTGTCGAAGCGGAACAACAGATTAGCTACCGTCAATTTCAAGAACGAGTGGCTAAAATATCCACCTATCTACAGCAGCAACAAGCACAAGGCTATTGCGTCGCTATTGCACTTGAGCGCGGCATTGATGCCGCCAGCTGTATTTATGGTATTTTAAGTGCAGGTGCAATTTATCTGCCTTTAGATATTAAAAATCCGGCAATACGCTTAAATTTCATTATCAATGATGCTCAGCCTAAGTATATTATTGGCTTAGGTGCTGCACCTAGCTGGCTGTATGCAACAGAAAAGTGGCTGGATTTAACTGGCTTATTCGATATGGCTGCAGATTTCAGCCTAGTTGAAGTCGATGCAACAGCCTTGGCGGTAATACTCTATACTTCTGGCTCTACTGGCACACCTAAAGGCGTTGCACTTAGCCATCAAGCCTTATTAAACTTCTCACGCTGGGCACAACAAACTTTTAATATTAATGCGCAAGAGCGTATCGCCAGCCTTGCACCCTTTCATTTTGATTTATCTATTTTTGACCTGTTTACCAGCCTTGCTGCAGGTGCCAGTGTTTATTTTATTCCTGCCAAACTCACCCTCGCACCTAGCCGCCTCACCGCTTGGTTAAGTACAGAGCAAATCACAACATGGTATACCGTGCCTTCTTTATTAAGCTTTATCGCTCTAAAAGGCTCCTTAGCTACCACTCCTCTCCCTAAACTGAAGCAACTATTATTTGCAGGTGAAGTGTTTCCTACCGCACAGTTAATAAAACTCGCTGACTTATTACCCGATACTGATCTCTATAATTTATACGGCCCTACCGAAACCAATGTCTGCTGTTATTGGCACGTCGATCGCAGCCAATTAGAACCCGAACAAAGCATCCCTATCGGCATGCCAGCATGTCAGACAGAATTAGGCATACACCCTGATACAGCGGAACTGTTAGTACAGGGCCAAAATAATTTTTCGGGCTACTGGCAAGCAGGAAAGCTACAACCATGTAATGCCGACACCTACCCAACAGGTGATCAAGTATCCCGTAATGCACAAGGTGAATATTGCTATCATGGTCGTTTAGATCGTATGTTGAAATGCTCTGGATACCGAGTAGAGCCTGCCGAAATTGAACAAAACATCAACCAACTTGATGGCATAGCAGACTGCGCGGTGGTTGGCATAAAAGACAGCACTAGCGGCCAACGCCCCGCAGCGGTCGTCGTATTAAAACAAGGAGCTGATTTAGCCACCAGCATAAAACCCTTACGCCAACAACTCGCCTCTTATATGCAACCCTGTAAGTTTATTGTCT
>CAZXJK010000369.1:0-2359 GCA_964640895.1 uncultured Methylomonas sp. | reverse complement strand
CTGTTATGTTCAACAAAGTAACTATCAAAGGTTCTAAGCAAGCAGTTCAAATGTTCGGCCCTGCACAACGTGGTGTTGCAATGGCTGTTGCTGATTGTGTTGAAGATGGAACTATCCCAGCTGATGAAGCTGATGATATATTCATCTCTGTAGGTGTTTTCATTCACTGGTTAGCTGAAGATGATGCTGCTATTGAGAAAAACAACTACGATGCTGTTAAAGCATCTATCAAAAATGCTGTAGCAGGTACACCTACTGCAGCTGAAGTTGTTGCTCAAAAAGCAACTTCTGAGCATCCATTTGCTGCAAACAACGTTTAATCTTAACGATTAAATAACGTTTGAAGAAAGCCTCGGTTTATCTGGGGCTTTTTTTTGCCTGGCGTTTAGTGATTGTGCGGAAAAAATCTAATATCAATTACAATTTATGAGTACTGACGATAAAGAATTAATTATACGGGGAGCAGAGAGTGCTGACTTGCAGGCAATTCTTAAAATTCAAATGAATGCATTCAAAGTTTATACGAATTTGATAGCAGCAGAGCAGATTAAGTTTTATTCTGGCTTAGGTTATTCAGGTGAAGCTGTGCTAAAGAATCATTATGGAAATTTCGACTGGATTGTCTTTTCCAAGTTTTTTGAAAGTAAGGCGGATGTATGATTTTTCAAGTGACCGACATAAAAAAGCCTCCATGCAAATAATTGCATGGAGGCTTTTTTATTTGGGTAATATTCCTAGCACATGGCAATCATTTAAGGTGGCATGTGCAATAGGGAATTAGATTTTACCGTCTAAGCCCATTTGGAAATATTTATGGGTGATTTTATCTTGATTTTCTAATAACCAGTCAATGTCAGGTGTATTAGTCATCGCTTTATGGATTGCTAGAGCAGTCGCTTTACGATGAATGTCAAAAAGAATTTGATGATCTAAGTTATCATCTGTCGCAACGCTTGGGTTTAACCAAACTGAACAAATAATCCCTAAGTCATTGGCTTTTTCTTTAGGGATATCACCTGCACGAACAGCATCTAATACGCCGTTAGCGATCGCAGCCTGTACAGTCCCCATAAAGATATTTGTGTAGCGGCTGTTATTGACGGTTACTTTGCTCACCATTAAAGTAACGGGGCGGACTTGAATGTCAGTGTTTAAAATAGCGAAAACTTTAGAATGACCTTTAGCTTGGTTGCCAGTTAACGTAGCTAATGCCGTTCCAACAGGGCCATCTAGTTCACCGATTACAATTTCAGGCTCTGCTGCTGTTCCCGCAGGGCCACCTGCAACTAATGCTTCACCCGTACGCATGATGATTCTATCGCTCATGATTTTCTCCAAAAAAGTTAAATGAATAATGTGATAACCCAGTAGAATAACACTTTTTTAAGAATGTTTTTAGTTTCATGTCTAAACTTAGTGTAAAAAATCATGATCGCGATGTTGCTGGCTACCGGTATATCTATCCCGTTATATCCAGGCGATCTGGTGGTTTGTCGATTGGTATTAATTTTAATACCAATAATGCCTGTAATTGGGGCTGTGTTTACTGCCAAGTCCCCGATTTAAGTATTGGTTCCGCACCTAAATTAGATTTTGAATTATTAGCTAAGGAGTTGGCTGAATTTTTACAGGATGTATTGCATGGCACTTTTTATGAGCGTTTTCAGTTAGAGCTGGAAATGCGGGTGATTAAAGATATTGCCATTTCAGGCAATGGAGAGCCCACCAGTGTTAAAGGCTTTTCTCAGGCAATTGCCATTATTACAGAGCAGGTTGAGCAAGCTGGCATTCCTGAATCCTTTCAATATGTATTAATTACCAATGGTAGTTTGCTACATAAGGCAGATGTACAAGCAGGTTTACGGCTATTTAATCAATATAAAGGGCAAGTTTGGTTTAAAGTGGACAGTGTTACTGAGTTAGGTCGGGTTAATGTTAACCACACAGCTATCAGTACGCATAAGCAGAGAGAGAACTTACTGACGTCAGCTAAACTTTGCAGCACTTGGCTACAGACTTGCGTATTGAAATTTGTAGATGGTGGTAAAAATTATGGTTTACTTGAGAAGCAAGAGCAAACGACCTATTTAGAATTTTTACGTACTATTATCGCAGAGGTTTCTTTGCAGGGCGTAATGCTATATAGCTTGGCTAGACCATCTTTACAACCTGAAGCAAAAGACACTGTGAGTGCAAACATGGAACAGTTGGATGCATTTGCTGGTCGTATTCGCCAGTTAGGGGTGAGTGTGAAAGTTTCATTGTAGAGGATCTGACTTGCTGAAAAATAATATAGGACTTATATCAATACCTTCGCCAAAATGAAAATCGCCCCATTTTGGCAAGTTCTTCAGTCTGT
>CAZXJK010000368.1:0-2362 GCA_964640895.1 uncultured Methylomonas sp. | reverse complement strand
CTTAAGGCTTCAAGTATTGCTATGATCTCGATCATGGTCAGATTTTGGTAAGTGCCAGAAATTCTCAATTTAAACAAATTCAATGGCTTATGCTTGAGCATGGTAACTTCTTATTATCCACGGGCACCTTTATAATCAATAGGTTGCGGACATAAAAAACAGAGAAAAATAAATTTTGTTGTAAAAAACATCCTTAAGTCATTGATTTTATAATTTCAAGCGGCATAAAATTGAAATATTGAACTTTTTTACATCTGTAACTCGATGTTCCAGTTTTTTTAGCTTGATTTTAGGAAGTGCTGAAAACTAGAGGGATAGCATTAATTAGATCATCACAAATATCAATGCCTATAGAAAACCATTCCCTCTCTATCATCTTATTTTGCTGACTTTCTGAAAAGCAACAATTAAAAACTGGAACATCGAGTGTAAGTTTCTGAAAAATAAGGTGTCAGTGGATAATGAGAAGTTACTGAGCATAGCTTTAATACTCATGTTTTCAGTTTTAAACTATTAAATATTTTGGACAAATATGCCAAAATTTAGAGCTGAGATTAAGAAATTAGTACTAATTTGATAAAAACAGGCAATGAGCGCTGGAAACCGATATAAAAATCTATCACAATAAAATTATAAACTATTTATTTATAATCGAACTCATAAAGTGAACTCATAAATTGATATGGGTATTATTAAATGCCCACGTCCCCTCACCTTTTATTTAAATATTAAAAAATGCAACTTGGTAAATCAATCAGACATAATACTCTCTGGCTATTCACAGGAAATATGAGCCAAAAAATACTAGAATTTATTACTGGAGTTATCCTAGCTAGACTTCTCTTTCCTGAAGACTTCGGAATTCTTGTTACAGTTCAGGTGTTTACAGGTACTGCCGGATTAATTGCTGGCGGAGGTATGGGGCAAGCACTTATTCAAGCAAAACAGGTTGATAAGCGTCATTTTCAAGTTGTATTTACTCTTCAACTGCTAATTTGCAGCATGATTTATGCATTTTTCTTTCATATAGCCCCTCTCTTTGCTGACTGGTTTAATACTTCAGTATATACTGACTTACTACGAGTTTCTGCGCTGTCGTTTATATTACGCCCATTTAACAATGTTGCCAAAGCAAAGTTGAGTCGTGAAATGCGCTTTAAAGCGATCACACTAATTAGCGTAATGACACATCTAATCACTATTTCAGTCAGTATATATCTTGCTCTTAACGGTTATGGCGTATGGAGCTTAGTTTTAAGTGGTATTTTCTCATCATTATTTTCTACTATTAGCCTGATCTTAACCAGTAAATTTTATCCAAAAATTCACTTTGAGGGTAATATTGCTAGAACACTGGGAAAGTATGGCGCAAAAGCAACAACCAATGATATTATTCAACACTTTAAACAACAAGCTCCCAATTTTATTATAGGAAAGTTTTCAGGGGCAACAGCCGTTGGACTATTTAATAAAGGCGAAAGCCTTAGTACACTTCCCATACAAACGATTAGTGGATCAGTATATCAAACGATATTTAGAGCATTATCTTCCATACAAGATAATCTAGACCAATCAAAATATATATATCTACGAACCATTACATTAGTGACAACTTATACCTTTCCATTTTATTTAGGTTTACTCTGGGTGGCCGAGCCTTTTATCATCACTATATATGGTGAGCGCTGGCAATTAGCCGCTGTCCCTTTGCAAATTTTATCTATTGCAGGTTTTTTTCGCTGCATTACGAACCCATCAGGCGCAGTAATGGATGCTCAAAATCTTCTTAGCACTGAAATTAAAATACAACTAACTGCACTAATACTCACCACTGCAGGCTGCATATATGGCACTTTACATAACAGTTTATTACTTATATCTTTAGGCTTACTACCTAGCGCATTATTCTTGTCTTTTGCTTTATCTTTTTGTGTCTTACGTAAATTGGATATAACTTATGCAGATTTTTTTCAAGCATTGCGCCCCGCATTAAAGCTTAATATTTGTTTACTTATTGTGCTGATAATAACTGATGGGTTATTCAAAATGTATATCCCCACCATGAGCACTGAAATGTATCTTCTTTCCTTATCTGCTAGTGGTGCTCTTTCTTATATAATTTTCTTTCTTTTCATCCCAATTCCTGCGTTAAAAAAAGAAGTACAACGCTGGAAAAATTTACTACGAATTCCGGCTACCAACTTAAGACGGGACATCCAGTAATTTCAGTGGGTAGAAATAACTTGGTTTCGCTCCTTGCGTGGCAATGGCAACTCCCCCATTTCATCCGCTGAAAATCAGGGAAACAGAGCTTAGCGAAGTGATGATTTTTAGTCCCTGATAGGCGACAGGGCAATTTGCT
>CAZXJK010000367.1:0-2376 GCA_964640895.1 uncultured Methylomonas sp. | reverse complement strand
TGACCATCTTTCGCTTATTTAACCCCTTATCAATTTGGCGAAGGTATTGATTAAAGTGACTGGAATAATGGCTCAAAAAAAAATTGGAGATAGTCAACAAGCACAAACAGACTATCACGAAAACTTACAAGGTATCTCCGAAGAGATTCATCCATTCTCATTAATGGATAACGCTATAAATGATGCTAAAAAAGTGGAAGAAAGGCTGGAAATCAACGTGTAGGCTGGGTTAGCTTATTGAGCATAGCGAAATAACGTAACCCAGCATCTTTAAAGATTACGCATACCCCATTATCACTCCACCCACCCACCCAACCAACCAACCAACCAACCAATTTAAAAACTTATCATATTGAAAAATGATAAAATATGAGAACTTACATTCGGATAATCCCCTAAATAAAGCTACTGTCTATAAACTTTACACTCGCAAACAGGTAACACTATATAATATTGTTTTATAAGTAGTTTAGTTATTGGCACACGACGTGCAATAACATTTTTAAAACATTAAATTAGGATTTCACAATGAAAATCAAACTTTTATTGGCTCTTGCCAGCTTAGCATTCTACCAACCTGCTTCAGCAACCATTATTGACTTATATAGTGGTAATGGCGTTATTGGCGGTACCGATTCAAAAATAACATTTTTACAAGGCCCTGCAAATTCGGCTTTTGCTAATGCTTTTACCGCCAGTGACTTTTTGGCGGCAAAAAATGGACTCGCAGCACCGATCATCAACAGTCATCCAGCCTGGGTTTCTGAAGGGCTAGACTCGATTGGTGGCAATGCTGCAGCACAGTGGATTTCAGATAAAAGTACAGGTGCAGCTGAAGGTTCTTCAGCTCTTTATGCAGTCAATTTTGATATCAGTTTTGCTGCAATTGATACAGGTATTTTAAATTTTTACTGGTCTGTAGACAACCTACTTGGGGGAGGACCTAATACTGGCGTTTATCTAAATGGCACTGCCGTTCCAGGAATTTCAGGCGGAACATTTGGAAGCCGCTTTTTTGAACTGGGTACTGATGTTTCATCCTTGCTCGTCAACGGAACAAATACTCTTTATATCAATGCTACTGATACAGGTGGCCCAGGTGGCCTAATGTTTAGTGCATCATTCAATGTCACCGAAGATACCACGAACCCAAACTCTGTTCCAGCTCCCGCTCCATTAGCCTTAATCAGCTTAGGTTTAGTAGCAATTGGCTACTCTCGTAACAAACAGTCTGTGCAATAAATTTCTCATTTTAAATACTTCCATTAGAAATTTTTAATATGTCCCTTCGAAAAAGCGTTGCTATACTATTTATTATCCTAACAGCCCTTTTCTCTTCCTCAAGCTATGCGGATCGAATTACCAATATTGAAAAGTTATTCAATTTTGCTGAAAACCAATTCCCACAATATTTTTCACCTTCCCCAGTTGTAACGCAAACCGTGAACCCTTGGACTTATCGCTATTACTCAGACACAGGTATCTATATCGGCATTAATACCGAAGACCAAGTCTATGTAATCGGTGGTGAGTTTGGCGACAGCCTCGTGTATATTGGGAGCTTAGAAGCTTTCATTAATCAACAATGCTCACAACGAATTGGCCCGTACGCAACACAAACTACGGCATGGCAAAGATGGCAAGAAACTCAAAGCCAAGGGTATGAAGTAAGTAACGGTGTTTTTCCTTGTTATGATGACTCATTCATTAGAGGTTACTGTTTTAGTACATTCTATCAGTGTTAAATGTAATGATAAAGAGTTCCCAAACCTTGCCTCAGCGCAAAAAATACAAACCAGCTTACTGTTTATGCTTCTGTGGAAATTGAAAATTTTCATGCCATACAACCTCCCATAAATTTTCTTCAGGATCTTTGAAATAACCACAATAGCCGCCCCATTCAGGCTGGAAAGGTGTTCTACTAATTGTTGCTCCTTTTGATTCCACAAGGCGTAAAAAAGTATCAACCTGAATTTTATCGGCAACATTTAATGATAAGGACATTGCAGTATTGGCTTCGCCTATTGAGCTTGCAGCTTGTTGTTCCAGCAATTTTTTAGGGTATAAGGCCAAGATGATGCCACCCAGATCAAATAGAGCGAAAGAATGCTCAGGGCTCTTATTATATTTGGAAATGGGAAATTCCAGTGACCGATAGAATGTGTACATTTTTGTAAAATCGGTGACTGCTAAGGTGATGTAAGAAAGTTTAAATTGCATGTATTTTACCGACTTTTCTGTATCTATATTTCAAGCTCATTGAATTTGACCACCGCATGAACAAAGTGCCAGCTTTTTAGGCGCGTAGTGACTCGTAAGAGCGTATCGAGAAGCCCGTCAATCTCTATACAAAATTTTTAGCAACTAAATACTGGG
>CAZXJK010000366.1:0-2379 GCA_964640895.1 uncultured Methylomonas sp. | reverse complement strand
GGCAGGTAGTGCGGTTCCAGCATTGCCTAGTATTAAGGTCTCTGAATAATTACGACTAAGATATTATTAAAAATCTGAGTTTCATGGTGACTGAGAGTACTTAAGGAATGTTGTAGCTGGGGTGTTAACTGGTATTGTTGTGGCTGTGTTGCAATATCGACAAAATGTTGGTGGTGAGTTTGGTAGATAAGGAAATAATCAATATCATCCACCGCTAAGTACTGACGAATACTGCGATCCATCAGTAATAAATCATTGCTTAGCAGCTGGCTATTTTCAATCACTTTAAGTGTTTGAAACAAGGTTTCTTGGCTTTTATTAATATAGTCTTGAATACTAGAAACGCTGTAAAGTAAGGTAGCAATTAAGGGAAGGGTGACGATAAAAAAAATAATTAAAGTCCATTGAAAAATAGACCCTTTTTGAAACAAAGAAAAAAAATGCCAACGCTGATTTTTGCGCCGATTATTGGAAATTCTAGCTGAATTAGGTGTACTATCTGATGGCATTATTTGAGTCATCCCTACTGGCAAAATAACCGACTTTTATTACTTATATTAATCCACAGTATTAGCCTTGCAGAATCGAGTTGTTATTTTAAAGCAAATAGAAAATAATGGCTCAAATATACTTCAATAATATGCCCCCTTAACTTGCCATACTGACAGTATTTCTACCACTTTCTTTAGCTTGATACATGGCATCATCAGCTCTTTTTATAAAGCTATCAACTGAATCATTGCCTTTTAAAGCACTGATACCCAAGCTGGCCGTTAATTTTATAAGTTCCATGCCATAGGCTAGGCTGAAGCTTTCAATATTTGTACGAATTCTTTCGGCAAGTAATTTTGCGCCATCAATATCGGTATCGCTAAGTAGGATCACAAATTCTTCTCCACCGTAGCGATAAGCAATATCACAAGCTCGGATACTTTGTTTTATGCATTTTGCAACAGATTTTAGTGCTTGGTCACCGCATTTATGTCCGTAGGTATCATTAACTGCTTTAAAATAATCAATATCTACAAAAATAAGCGACAGGTTATTAGAATGACGAGTTGCCAAGGTCATTTCGCGTTTAATAGAATCATCGAATGCAGCCCTATTATTAGTTTGCGTCAAACTATCAGTTAATGCCATTTGTAAAGCTTGTTTATAAATAGTGGCATTACGTAAAGGGTAAATAAGGCAACAAAGCAAGGTTTCTAATAAGTTTAGTTCTTGTTTATTAAAGCGAGTATGGCGCAATAATTTAAGCTCACCTAAATCTTGGTTTTCAACTTTTAAAGCATAACTGCATGAGCTTTTTGTTTGGATACCATTTTGAATATCAAGATCAAATGCAGTATTGGTATAAATAAAGCCATTATGAGGCACTAGTTCTTGAATTTTGCTACTAAAAATTTGAATAAGCTCATGGAATTCTAGAGTAGTTTGAAGCGCACTACTAATATCATAATGGTTTAAATTAACCGCTTTAGTTGCTTCAAAAGTATTATTACTGACAATGGCAAGGTTATTAGTTGGCTGATTCATGATCTATCCTCATACTGGGTATTGCTTTGTTATTGAGTATGAAGCGATAAATGTGCCATAAATTATAAGTATAAGTATATCAATTAGATATAAATAATATGTGGATATAACATAGTGAGTGTCATAATAATGACATTGATGGTGTGGCAATTTTATGCCATGTGGTTAAATTTTCGTCCCTAAGCGTTATGGGCGGGGTAAAACACCCCGCTTAGCGCTCTTATTTACTGGGGTACATTGTATCTAAAACATCTTTTACATCGATGTCCCATTTCAGTAAGTCACTACGGTAGTTAGATGTTTTCCGAGCAATCACCGCAACACCTTAGTTCATTGGGTAGAGGCAATTTGTTTTGGCGGGGATGTCATCGGTAAGTGATGTTATTTTACAAGGCAAACCTTCGGTAATAGAAATTATTTCAAAGCCGGTATATTTGTTGAATAGGGCATGAAAGCCATTGCCGGGAAAACGCCAGAAATCCCAAGGTAATTCATGTGCTGGCCATACGGGGTGCGTCCAGATAAAGACGTAGCCATCTGGTTTCAATACCTTGTTAATTTCCAGTGCTACTTTCCACGGAAATAACAGGTGTTCAAATACAGAGATTGAAAAGACGAAATCAAAATGCTCTGTGGGAACACTATTGGCAAGATTATGCGCATCACCTACGACATCAACGCCATCCCCGGCCAGTACGTCAAAGCCGACATATTATTTACAATATTGGAAAGAATCTCTACGGGTAGTCCCCATTACATTTCTAGAACCTATTTCCAGTACTGTCGGAGGTGTAGGGGGCTGCATACTCAGGTTAATAAACTCACCAAAAACCGCATGCACTG
>CAZXJK010000365.1:0-2380 GCA_964640895.1 uncultured Methylomonas sp. | reverse complement strand
GCACCATCCTCAATGGCGGCATAGAATTTATTACCCCGCAACTTAGTGATAAAAAGGTTAAAGCAGGAGCGATCTATCCATTGTATGAAAGTTATTTATCTGCTACTGAAGAAGGTTTAATCGCTTATAAACAAGAAAATGACCTTAAAATAATTCGTATTATCAGTGATGAATTGGGTTCTATTGGGATTGATTCACAAATATATTATAAGAAAATTCCAGTTGGCAAAATCATACATTACAGTTTAAGTAGTTCCGATGACAACATTATCATTACAGCGGCAATAAAAAATAAATACCAGCACCTGCTGTCTGCAAATAGTCGTTTTTGGCGTAATAGTGGTCTGCAAGTAAAAGCGGGTTTATCGGGAGTGGATATCAACATGGCTTCACTGCACTCGCTTTTAAATGGAGGTATCAGTTTTGCCAATATTGCACTATCAAAAGTGGCTGCTGTAGATACTCCGAAGAACTACACTTTGTTTAATACTGCTGAACAAGCATTACAAACTACGCAGAAAATCCAGATAAAATTTGACCTCGCTAAAGGGATCACTGCTGGTACTGCAATTAAGTATTTGGGTATTCAAGTCGGAGAAGTAACGCAAGTTGAATTGGCCGATAATAATCAGGCTATTATTGCCAGCGCTAACTTAATTGGTAGTGCAACCGACTTTGCACGTCAAGGCACTCAATTTTGGTTAGTCAGTGCACAACTGGGCTTATTTAAAAATAAACATCTCGGTACCTTAATTAAGGGGGGTTATCTTGATATTGCGCCAGGTGATGGTCAAAAACAAACAGCATTTGTTGGGCAACTGCATTTGCCTGAGATTAAGCAAGGGCTACACGTGGTGTTGAAGTCAGCGCGCTTAGGTTCCATACAAGTAGGTAACCCTGTGTCTTATCGGCAAATAACTGTGGGTGAAGTGCGTAGCTTTCAATTAGCTGATAATGCCAAGTATATATTGATTGATATTTATATTGCCCCTAAGTACTCGGCACTAGTGCAAGCAAATACCAAATTCTGGAATGTGAGTGGGGTAAAGGTTGATTTTGGTTTATTTTCTGGCGCGCAAATCCGCACTGAATCTATGGAAAGTATTGCTTTAGGAGGCATTGCCTTGGCAACGCCTGATAATTATTCCGGCACGGTGCACAATGGGCGTGTTTTTAATTTGCATGATGATTATCAGCAAGAATGGTTGGAGTGGGAGCCTGAGATTAGGTTGTCGCGTTAAGTTTAAATGGTAGTCCCTACAAATCAATGATTTGTAGGGACTACCCAAGGTTTAGGAACGGCATTGACGGGTGATAATTTACAGTTTTGGGTTAATCAGTTGGATGATGACTTGAGCCGATCTGAAGTATTTGTTGTTGCCGTTGCAGTAATAGATACTGAGGCATACCTAGGAGACGGCATTAGGCACCTGGAAACACACATCATCCATCTTTACTGGTTTTTTTGTCCGTCATCAGTACTGTAGCAATAGTTACGTAGCCTGCTATGCGCCTATTGCTACAGCACTAATGACAAACAAAAAACCTGCCTAAATATTGGATGCTTATTTATTTCCAAGTGCCTTACACTGGTAAATTAATTAGATTTAAACAGTCGTTTTATGTTGTAAATAACGGCGTAATAAATCAAGTGACAAGATAGCTGCTTGATTTTGTTTGCGCTTTGCAGGGCCTCCAATATTATGAGTACTCTGTCGAATTTCATCAGGTGTTAACAGTAGCGTTGTTAACGTGATAACATCTGCTTTATTTTGGAACTGTGCACAGCTACCTTGGTAGGTCTGTACTAACACCAAATCAGCTTGATCTTGCCCCTGCATCTTTTGTGCAATGTTAATGGCGGAGTCGATACGAGCCACACTACTTAATGGTTCTGTTGCTATATGAAATGCTTGATTGAAAGCAGTACTGAGTAACCAGGGCTGTCCTAAGCATTTCGCGGCAATTAAGCCTTGCGCTGCGGTTTCCATGACGGATAAGGTTAAGTTCTGTCGCTGCATGAGTTGCGCAATAATATCAACTAGCCCCCCTTGAGGTTTGCTTGAACTATCAATCGCAAAGACATAATCACCAATATGATCTGCGGCCTGCTGGATAGTAGTATTCAGTAATTGCTGCTCTATATCGGCTGGAAAAAGTAATTTGGTTTGTACTTCATCGGAGCCTGCTCGAAAACTAAGCTGTACATTTTTGGGTAAGGAGAGAGTGGTTAGTTTTTCTTGTATATTGGATTCTCCAATGCCGACCGTGCGTAGGGTAACCAAGTGGTCGGCTTGCAGGCTAAAGCGTTGTGCTAGTTGTTTGGCAATGATTTCATTAAACATACCTTTCATTTCAAAAGGTACACCAGGTACAAAGG
>CAZXJK010000364.1:0-2394 GCA_964640895.1 uncultured Methylomonas sp. | reverse complement strand
TAAGGCAATAATTTTTATCAAGTTTATCACTTAATCCTAAATTGAGAATTGCTGTAAAATAAGCTTGCCTCCACACACTATCAGGTAATTGTGCTTGTATGCTTAATTGATGTTCATACAACGCCAATTTCTCTTGCCCAAAGCTAAGTTTTTTAATGATTGCAGGTGGGTAATTAACCTCAACAAACTGCCCCTTAAGCAAGCTTATTTTCGTAGCGATCAGATCTTTTTGCAACGGTGCATAGGTATTAATATGCCAACCCAGCTTTAGTTTTATATCGACTCTTAGCTGCTTGCCACTACTACGTTTAGCTCGAATAATAACTGCGCCATGTGCAGCATATTGAGTAGTGCCTAATTCAGCTCCTTGCATGATCCCTGCCGCCATTAACAAACGTGTATAACTAGTAGGTTGCTGGGTGATTTGTGCCGAAAAAGCACTCAATGTAGCCTTTGCTTTATTGGCATACTGAAAATCAGCAGTACGCTGTGCTAACTGCGCCAAGACAGTAGCCGCCACACCATTTGCTGAAGCCAGCGCATTATCCTTAATATCTTTAGGACGCACCATCATTGCCGCTGTCTCAGCAGCACTATTCATAAAAAACCCCTGCTGACTGCTATCCCAAAATAATTGCAACATGTTATCCGTTAATTGTTGCGCTTTATTTAACCACTGCGCTTCACCCGTTTGATCATATAATTTAATAAAAACACTCGCTAAAAAGGCATAATCTTGTTGATTACCACTCACCGAGGAACTACCTTGCCAATGAATACGCCATAACTCCCCTGATGCTTGTCTGTTAGTTTGCCATAACCAATTGGCAGTAGTGATAGCCGCCTCAAGATAACGTGGTTCCTGTAATACTTCCGCAGCTAACACCAAACTTTCCAATAACATTGCATTCCAAGCGGTAACAATTTTATCATCGCGTAACGGCGCAACACGTTGCTGCCGAAAACGCGTTAAACCCGTGCGTATTTGCGTCACTTGCGCTAATAAGTCCGTTAATGGCATATTATATTTTTGCGCATAATCTTCTATACTCAGCGGCAGGTGTAAAATATTATGCCCTTCAAAATTGCCTTGTGCCGTCACACCATATAAATCTATGGCACGCTGTGCTAACTTAGCAGGCAAAGCTTGCTGAATTTGAGCTACTGTCCACACAAAATACTCACCTTCCTTACCATTGCTATCCGCATCGGTTGCTGAATAAAAGCCACCTGCTGGTGCACGCATATCATTGAGTACATAATCCAAAGTCTGCCGTGCTATGCGCGCATATTCAGCTTTGCCTGTTAATTGATGCGCTAATAAATAGACTTGTGCCAACTGTGCTTGGTTATAAAGCATTTTCTCAAAATGCGGCACTTGCCATTGTCTATCGGTTGCATAGCGATGAAAACCACCCGCAACCTGATCATAAATCCCACCTTGCGCCATCGCTTGCAAACTGGCTTCTACCACGGCTAAATATTTATCATTGTCAAAACGCTGATAAGCTTGCAGTAAAAACAAGAGTAATGGCTCATTCGGGAATTTCATATTTTGGCCAAAACCAGCATATTGCTTATCTTGCACTTTAAGCAAATGCTGGGCAGTACTCTTAAGTAATGCTAAATCTAGGGTTTGGCTACGTTGCTGGCTGTGTTGTTGCTGTGCAACTGCGCTAGCGACTTCCTCAGCTCGTTGCAGTACCAAGGACTGCTGTAATTGCCATATTTCCTGTACCTGGATTAATAACTTTTTAAAGGGTTTGGGTGGAAAATAACTATCGGCAACAAAGGTCTTACCTGCAGGCGTTAAAAAACTGGACATAGGCCAGCCGCCACGCCCTGTTAAGATATTGACCGCTTGCATATACACGGCATCAATATCGGGTCGGCGCTCCCGATCCACCTTAATGGCAATAAAATATTTATTGAGCACGGCTGCAATCTCAGGATTATCAAAACTCTCCTCTTCCATGACATGACACCAGTGACAAGTTGAATAGCCAATCGACAAAAATATGGGTTTATTCTCACGTTTGGCTTTAGTAAAGGCAGCCTTGTCCCAAGAGTGCCAATGTACAGGGTTATGCGCATGCTGAATTAAATAAGGGGAATCTTGCAGAATCAGTTGGTTTATATAGGCAGGTTGTCCATTAGCCAACAGATTTTTAGTACGCGCTTGGTAGTCTTTCCCTTTGCTAATAAAACTAACACGTAATTGCTTGGCTAGTTCGGGAGGATAATATTGAGTTTCCATAGCATAACTACTCGAATATGAAATCAAAAAAAGCAGAATAACCCTATTCAGCTTGCTAATAAACATAAGACAAATTCCTTTTAGGATGCAGAGCTTAAAGGCAAGCCTATCATTGGTCTAGGGG
This sequence comes from uncultured Methylomonas sp., assembly GCA_964640895.1. Taxonomy (GTDB): domain Bacteria; phylum Pseudomonadota; class Gammaproteobacteria; order Methylococcales; family Methylomonadaceae; genus Methyloprofundus. Next base: position 13 of record CAZXJK010000364.1, on the reverse strand, counting down.
TGAAGTACACTTT
>CAZXJK010000363.1:0-2398 GCA_964640895.1 uncultured Methylomonas sp. | reverse complement strand
GCGTGCGTTGCAGAAAAAATATGGTGGTGTTTGTATTCTAAAAGGAGCAGGCACTTTGGTGACGGCAGGAGAGCATGTTTATGTGAATACCACGGGTAACCCTGGGATGGCTTCAGGTGGCATGGGGGATGTGTTGGCGGGCATCATAGGGGCTTTATTGGCGCAAAAGTATACTTTGTTGGAGGCTGCCAAAATAGGGGTGTATTTACATGGCTTAGCGGCTGATATGGCAGCTAAGCAGCAAGGTGAGCGTGGTTTGCGTGCCAGTGAAGTTTTACAATTTTTACGTGTCGTGGTGAATGATTAATGCAATATAGTTTAGATAACGAAGCAGCAACTGCCGCCTTTGGCGCGGCACTATTTTATGCCTTACCTGAAAAGTGTCTGGTTTTTTTACACGGTGATTTAGGGGCTGGCAAGACCACCTTAGTGCGTGGTTTTTTGCGGGCAGCAGGCTATCAAGGTACGGTTAAAAGTCCTACCTATAATATAGTGGAAGAATATAAGATTAATAAGCGTTTATTTTTGCACTTTGATTTGTATCGGCTGGTCGATCCAGAAGAGCTGGAATGGATCGGTATCCGTGATTATTTGCAAGAACAGAGTGTTTGTTTTATTGAGTGGCCTGAGCAAGGGAAGGGTTATTTGGATACGCCTGATGTTATGTTGAGTTTAACCACTGATGGAGCAGGGCGTAATATCAGTATTGATCAGTTGCCTGATGGTGTGCAGATAAACTTTGGCTAGTTTTATTCGGGAGGAACTTCTTTAGCAAGGAATTGCATGACCTCATAATCACAAGATCCACACCCGGTACAAGCGCCTGTCTTTCTGGATATTTGATCTAGGGTATTGCTACCTTGCTTAATAAGTTGCCTTATTTTTGTTTTGGTGGTGCCAGTACAGTCACAAATAATATCTTCTGGTCTTTTTTGATCGTTGTTGTTCATTTCATTAGTCATTATTAATTAGGTAGAAAAATGCAAACAGTTTTGATAACGGGGGCTAATCGTGGCCTAGGGTTAGAGTTTTGTCAACAATATGCACAACAAGGTTGGCGAGTGTTAGCGTGTTGTCGCCAGCCTGCCGAGGCAGGCGCATTGCAGCAATTAGCGACACAATATCCTGATAGTGTACAAGTATTAGCACTAGATGTGGTTGATCATGCACAAATTGATACTTTGGCTGCACAGTTACAAGATATGAGTATTGATGTGCTGATTTCTAATGCGGGTGTTTATGGTGATACGGTCGGGCATGGCTTTGGCCAATTGGATTATCAAGACTGGCGCGCTACTTTTGAAATTAATGTGCTTGCCGGGATAAAAATGGCAGAGGCTTTTAATGCGCAATTATTACGCAGCCAGCAAGGTGTGTTGGTCGCGATTAGCAGTTTGATGGGCAGTATGGCTGATAATGGCAGTGGCGGGAGTATTTTGTATCGCTCTAGTAAAGCGGCTTTAAATGCAGCGATGAAAAGTTTGGCAATTGACCTGCAAGCACAAGGTGTGGGGGTGTTAATTTTTCATCCTGGTTGGGTGCAAACCGATATGGGCGGGCAAAATGCCTTGATCAATACCCATACAAGTATTCAAGGTATGCGCCAAGTGATTGCCCAATTTGATTTGGCACAAACGGGTAGTTTTATTAAATATGATGGTTCGCCAATGCCTTGGTAAGGCGAACAGGAAGTGAAAACTTCTCTAATAAATATATAAATTAGTATTTGGTGATATTATAATATTTGTTGCGTATAATACTCATTCTCATAAATAATTTCAGATTTCCTTGGTGCTATTTTCAAGATTTTGTATCAAGAATATCTAGTCAGTAAACTGATAATAATATGCTGCATAATAACTTTCTCTTTATACCTAAAATATCATTATTGGCCGTTGGCTTGGTAATTTCAAATATAGTGCAGGCAGAATGGTCTGGAGGGGCTAATTTTAGTACCTACTATACCGATGATGTTGGTCTTTTTGCAGTCACACGTCGTCTTTCTTTGGAAGAAGATCCAACTCAACCTATTGTGGATGAGCCAGGGCAAGGGGCTGATTTTGTCTATGAGCCGAGTATCTATGTTAACTGGGAAACTGAAAATAGGCTGGGAGAATTTCAGATTGCACTGGATGTTGGTGGTTATATTTTCCAAGATCATTCGGATTATTCGCATGGGTTCTTTCAGCTTGCTGTTGAACAAGGATTAGCTGAAGGTACAACATTAAAGTTCTTTTATGATTTTATACCCAATTTATATCTAGGAAAAAACTCTTTAAGTCATGAACAGCAGGGTCATGTGGAAGAGCATGCAGAGCATGAGGCGGATGAGCAATTAGATAGTCATTTATTAACAATGCACTTAGAGCAAGAATTAGCTGAGCATCTTGTTTTGAGA
>CAZXJK010000362.1:0-2402 GCA_964640895.1 uncultured Methylomonas sp. | reverse complement strand
TATCCTTTTTAGGTTATTTTATATCGTGTGTCCGGTTTAGTGTAGCCACTTCAATCATTGGCATCGCCAAATAACATGCGGGTGTTCTCATGTACAAATAACGGATTGCCTACTCCAGCATACCCAGCCGCCATACTGCGTTTTAAAACAATCGTCGCTGTACTTTTCCAGCACTCAATAACCGGCATACCCGCAATAGGGCTATTAGGGTCATCCAGTGCTGATGGGTTGACAATATCATTAGCCCCAATAACGATTGAGATATCTACATTAGGAAAGTCGTCATTGATTTCGTCCATTTCATAGACAATATCGTAAGGTACTTTGGCTTCTGCTAATAAAACATTCATGTGTCCTGGCATGCGTCCAGCAACAGGATGTATAGCAAAGCGTACTGTTTTATCCTTGGCTCGCAACAGTTTGGTTATTTCATTAACCGTATGTTGAGCTTGCGCAACAGCCATGCCATACCCAGGGATTATCATGATATTTTTTGCTTTGCTTAATAGTTGAACCGTTTCTTCAACTTCTATTTGTGTTATATCACCTTCAACAGCGGCAGCTTCACCACTTGATGAGCCAAATCCTCCAGCAATAACACTGAGAAAATTACGGTTCATGGCGCGACACATAATATAGCTTAAAATAGCACCACTGCTTCCGACCAAAGCACCGGTGACGATTAATAAATCATTGCTGAGCATAAACCCAGTTGCAGCAGCGGCCCAGCCTGAATAACTATTTAGCATGGAGACGACGACGGGCATATCAGCACCACCAATTGCCATGACCATATGGACACCAAAGGCGAATGCAATTAAGGTCATTAATATTAATGCAAACGTACCACCACCTGTTTCTACATCGGATAAAAAAGCATCTCCTAGCCAGATTGTAGCGATTAATAAAGCTAGGTTAAGTAAGTGACGTGCTGGTAGTAAGATGGGTTTTCCACCTATTTTTCCACAGAGTTTACCAAATGCAATAATAGAGCCGGAAAAGGTGACTGCGCCAATAAAAATACCAATATAGATTTCAACTTCATGAATTGTTTTTTCTACTCCTTCGAGTCCATTTGAGCTATCCGCAAAGTTGGCATATCCGACTAGAACGGCTGCCATCCCTACTAAACTGTGCATTAACGCAACCAGTTCTGGCATTTGAGTCATTTCAACTTTTAACGCGGCTTTAGTACCTATAAATCCTCCGATGGATAATGCGATAATTAAAACTATGTATGAATTGACTGAATCACTCAAGATGGTGGCAATAATAGCAATGGCCATACCTGCCATTCCATAATAGTTGCCTCTTCGAGCTGTTTCCTGATCACTTAAACCACTTAAACTTAAAATAAAAAGAATAGAGGCAGCAACATAAGACATTGTAACTAAACCTTGTGACATCATGTTTTTTCTCCTATTTTCTGAACATTTCAAGCATACGGCGAGTGACTAAAAAACCACCGGCAATATTGATTGAAGCAATTAAAATGGCTAGCCCTGAAAGCAGGGTGATGAAAAATCCAGGTGCTGAAATTTGCACAACTGCACCAATGATGATGATGCCGCTAATCGCATTGGTTACACTCATTAATGGGGTATGTAATGATGCGGAAACATTCCAGATAACTTGATAGCCAATAAAACAAGCTAGCACAAAGACAGTAAAGTGAGACATAAAGGAGGCAGGTGCAACAGAGCCTAAAGAAAATAAAGCCCCACCCATAATTAACAAGGGTAATAATTGTTTAACAGGCTCAGGAATGACTGATTTTTTTTCTTTTATCTCGATATTTTCTATAGCAGGCGCTTCAGTTTGTGGCGTGGGGGAGACTGATAAAGTGGGCGGAGGCGGAGGCCAGGTTATTTTCCCTGCTTTAATAACGGTCGTGCCACGAATGACTTCATCATCCATATTAACGTCAATTATGCCATCTTTATTGGGGCATAATTCAGTGAGGAGATGTCTTAAGTTGGTTGCATACAATTGGCTGGATTGGGCAGCGAGTCTGCTGGGTAGGTCAGTATACCCAATTAGCGTAACGCCGTGTTTGACTACGACTTTATTTTTTTCAGTGAGAGCACAATTTCCGCCTTGTTCAGCTGCAAGATCAACAATCACACTGCCTGGTTTCATCGTTTCCAGCATTCCTTCAGTGATAAGTTTAGGCGCAGGTTTTCCTGGGATTAATGCCGTTGTTATGATAATGTCGACTTCCATTGCTTGTCGGGCAAATAAAGCCATTTCTGCTTCAATAAACTCTTTGGACATGGTTTTAGCATATCCACCTGCTCCAGAACCATCTTCTTCAAAATCCAGCATTAAGAACTCAGCATCCATACTTTCTATCGCTGTCAGCCCCGGACGGGCTGATAGTCTCCAGAAGGCGCAGGAAAATT
>CAZXJK010000361.1:0-2406 GCA_964640895.1 uncultured Methylomonas sp. | reverse complement strand
GAATTCAGGTGACAGGAGTCCCTGAATTTCGTGAGGTAGCATGGCGCGCCTGTTAGTTTGAGTACAGCTTTGTAATTGCAGTCCGTAGAAATTTAGATGAGGGAGGGCATGGGAATAATAAATTATCCAAGATGCGTTTCGTTCCTCCGCTGATCCTATGCTTTCTTATTTTGGGTGATTTATTAAATCCTTATCCCTAAGGAGCGTGATGAAACAGCCTTTCGATTTCTAACGATTAGCTAGAATGATCTCATTCGTTGCGTAAAATAACTATGCGCCTCATGAGATCACTCCATCTGATATAAAAATCCTGCGTAAAATTAGTTAAACCAATTACGCCTAGGTACTTATTGTTAACGCTTATTCACATGTAGCTTTAATTCCTTAGGTACAGTAAAAACAACTTTCTCTTCAATGCCTTTAATTTCACTTGCAGTCTCACCACCCCAGTCTTGTAGCTGCTTGATAACAGCCTGCACTAGGACTTCGGGAGCTGATGCGCCAGCAGTGACTCCAACAACATTAACACCTGTAAACCAGTCTTTGTGCATATCATCAGCAGTATCAATAAGATGTGCAGGTTTGCCTAGCTGTTCGGCAATTTCACGGAGACGGTTTGAATTGGAGCTGTTGGGTGAGCCAACCACTAAAATAATATCGGCGGTTTCGGCAAGGTCATGCACTGCATCTTGACGATTTTGAGTGGCATAGCAAATATCATCTTTCTTTTGTTCTTGAATATGCGGGAAGTGTTCATGCAATGCATCTACCATAATGCTGGTATCCGTCATTGATAGCGTTGTTTGTGTGACATAAGCAAGATTTTCGGGATTATTGACCTTGATATTTTTAACATCTTCCGGTGTTTCTACCAAGTAGATTGAGCCATTCTCGGTGCATTTTTCATACTGCCCCATAGTGCCTTCTACTTCAGGGTGGCCTTCATGTCCGATCAGGAATACTTCTCTGTCAGCTTTAGCATGTTTGGCTACTTGAATGTGGACTTTGGTGACTAGCGGGCAGGTCGCATCAAACACGGTAAGATTTCTTTCTACAGCTTCTTTTTGTACTTTTTTAGAGACCCCGTGGGCACTAAAGATAAGGTAAGAGCCTTCGGGAACATCAGAGAGTTCTTCAATAAAAATAGCACCTTTTTCGCGCAGGCCCTCGACGACAGTGCGGTTATGTACGACTTCATGACGTACGTAGATAGGGGCACCAAACGCTTCAATCGCTCGGTCAACAATTTCAATCGCACGGTCTACACCGGCACAAAAACCTCTAGGGTTTGCAAGTTGAATTTTCATAGTTTTATTTTTAAATGAGTGCATTTTCAGAAACGATTATACCGTCATTATCTGCATAGAGATAATGCTCTGGTTTAAAATGGATGCCAGCAAAATTGATGGTACAGTCAAGGTCGCCTGTGCCTTTTTTATGACTTTTTAAAGGATGAGTATGCAGGGCGCGTATGCCAATAGGAAGTTGATTAATGGCATGGCTATCACGTAAGCATCCATAGATAATGATGCCTTGCCAGCCATTTTTATAGGCAGTTGTTGCTAAATCATCGCCGAGTAGTGCGCAGCGATGTGAGCCGCCCCCGTCAATGACTAAAATTCGATTGCTTACTTTTTGGGTAAGAGCTTTACGTATGATGACATTATCTTCAAACACCTTCGCCGTGCTAATTTGTCCAGAAAAATATTGTTGTCTGCCAAATGCTTGGAAGATCGGGTCTGCAATTTGGAAATTAGCTAAAGCAGAGTGCTGGTCGCAGAGGTCGGCTGTGGTAAATGTCATGAAGGATTAATGATATTAAATGATTGTATGAAATATGTAAGAGGAGGATGCGCTGCCAATCATCCTTAAAGTGGCAGCGCCAAAACATGTAAATATAGAACCTATATTTTAGGGGCGAAAATTCTGCGTCATACTTTTGGGTATTATTAAATTTTCGTCCTTAGTTTGATTTGCTTACTCGGGGTTCTGTGTTTTGCAGGTTGATATGCCAAGTGGCAAATAAGCGGGGCACCAATTAATGAATGCCGTTGCTAAAGGCACAATGCCCACTGCGCCCCACCAAGACTGCATAAATGCCCCCGCACCTATAATAATGATACCTGCCGCGATTCTAATTTTTTTATCGAGTCCGCCAATATTTGCTTGCATAGTTATTCCTCGTTAATAATATCGTGATAATAAACCCAGGTTGTTTTCAAAAGAGGGCATAGGGATTTTGACTTCGTAGCCACCACCAGAAGCTTCCAGCATTTCCTGTCCATGCAAGTCTTCCATGCGCTCCACGATAATATCATGATTCCCGTCGGGGTGTATAAACTCAAGTTTATCACAGCAATTCTCAATTTAGGAATTTTCATATTTCTGGTATCGGAATATCTAGTC
>CAZXJK010000360.1:0-2432 GCA_964640895.1 uncultured Methylomonas sp. | reverse complement strand
GAAGTTTTGGATGTCTATATTTAACATCAATCTCCATGAAACCATTTTTTCCTTGTCTGATTCGCTGAATCTGCTGGGGAGTAAGCAAATAGATCATGGTAAACGTGTTGCTTATATTACAGCTGAATGTAGTAAGGCATTGCAGTGGAGCGATCAGCAAGTTGATGATTTGTTTTTGGCGGCTATTTTACACGATTGCGGCATTTCTAAAACGGTTGTTTATGAAAGACTGGTTAGTTTTAATGGCAAAAATGCAGGGAATCATTGTGTTACGGGAGCTGAGTTATTAAGTGGATGCCCTCCTTTGGCTTATTTGTCAGAGTGTATTTTACATCACCATGTTGATTGGGAAGAGCTAAAAGGCATAGATCTGTCGGATAAGGTAAAGCTTTCTGCTAACTGTATTTATATGGCAGATACGATAGATTTTTTAGTACTGCAATATTTGGATAATGATCCCAATATTTTAGCGAATAAAGAGACTATTCGGAAGCATATTCTCTCTAAAAGAGATGGTTTTTTTGCAGCACAAATAGTAGATGTTTTTTTGGAGCTTTCTAAACCAGAAGCATTTTGGTTAACGTTAGAGAAAGGACATAACTCAGGGTATGCCATGGCTTGGATAGGCCATAAGCAGGTTGCGCCAACTAGCTTTGCAGATTTAAAGAGTATTGCACTATTGTATGCTCGGATGGTCGATGCAAAAAGTCATTACACAAAGTTGCATTCGGAAGGTGTGGCAAATTTATCTCGTTATTTAGGTGAGTTGTTTGGCTTGTCGGAACATACTTGTGACAAACTGGAGTTAGCGGGTTTATTGCATGATTTAGGAAAATTACGGGTGCCTGATGCTATTTTAGAGAAGCCTGGTAAATTGACTGACTCTGAGTGGTTTGTTATGCAGCGTCATAGTTATGATACTTATGACATTATTAAAGATATTCAGGGCTTTGAAGAAATTCCTCTTTGGGCCTCACGGCATCATGAGCGCATTGATGGGAGTGGTTATCCCTTTCACAGTCGTCATGAAGATTTGTCATTGGAAGCTAGGATTATTGCCGTAGCAGATATATTTCAAAGCCTATCTCAAGACCGGCCATATCGTGTGAAAATTCAACCTGAAGAGCTTATGCATATTTTGCGGTTACAAGTGCAAGGTAATAAAATTGATAAGCAAGTAGTGAAAATGGTTGATGATAATCTGGTTGAATGCTGGGAGCATGTTAGGGCTTGTAAGTCTATTGACAAAATCGATAGTAATGAGCTTGAGTAGTGAAGTATGAAGCCTGCTTTAGATTTAATTATTATGCCATATTTTGTAGTGCCGTCTAAAAGGCTAGTGTATAAAGTTAGATAAAAGCCTCTTAAAAATTTTCAATATAACTAAAAATAGGACATATGTCCTGTTTTTAGCCCCTCTTAGTTCCACGAATTTTATGTTCTTCAATTGTAAACTGTACCCAGCTTTTAAGAACAGGTAAACAATATAGCCCTGTAGGTTAATACCTTTTTTAAAAGTTTAAATTCAAACGTTTTAGATATAAAAAGACTGGCATTTTAGCATCCATGTTTGGTCTTTTTTATTGCTTGGGTGCAAAGGAAATATAATATGAAAATTTTATCTACAGCAGCATTAATAGCTTCACTGGCTTATTCTGGAGGTGCATTTGCGACAGTATTTACGTCAACATCACTTTCTGGCGTGGATGTCACAACAGTAGGCATTTCTACTATTGGGGGGGTTGTTGCTGATTTACAAGGTTTAAACGGGACCCATGTTATTACTCAATTGGCCGCGAGTACTTTATTTGAGGGGTTTTCGCCTACAAACCTACTCCAAATTGGAGTTCAAACGGGTTTTAATAGCACCGTTACCAGCACTTTGGGGGGGGGGTTAACATCTGCTTCTTTTCGCTTCACACTTTTCGATGGTGATACTGCTGCGGGTGATTTTGATTTTAATGATAATACCTTGGAGATTAATGGGCTAAACTTTGGTAATTGGTCTACCACAAATGCGCAACAAACGGATCAGCTGGGTAGTGTCGGTGGCTGGGGCTTTAGTAATGGAGGGTTTCGTAACACCCGTGTTGATACGGGGTGGTTTGGGTCAATGAATACAAGCTTATTGGGTAACTTATTTACAAGTTTAATAAGTTCAGAACAACTCACGTTTGTCTTGAATGATGTAGACCCTAATGATAATTACTATGATTTTACTCAAGGTATAGATAATAGCCTAATTAATATTGGTCAAGGCCCTGTTGTAATACCTGGAGGGTCAAGTGTGCCAGAGGTTAATATTCTAGCACTGCTTGGAGTTGCTGTTGCTGGGTTTGGCTTTTCAAGAAAGAAAATGCCTAATGAGTGGGGTGAGGGCTAGGCTGTCGAAATATAGCATCAAATTTTTAAATGCTTATAAAATTCAATGA
>CAZXJK010000359.1:0-2436 GCA_964640895.1 uncultured Methylomonas sp. | reverse complement strand
CGTATTTTTTGTGTCGTTCTGTTTTTTTAGTCATTAACTTTATGATACAGAAATAGGCGGAGCTAGCCTTATTTTTTTAGATTTTGTCCCGTCTTAAGTTGGTAGCCCCAATGAGGAATAGCCCGTGCCAAAATCATCAATAGCAATAGCAACCCCCATTGCTTGAATCTCCCGCATTTTAGCCACCGTATCGTTAATATCATCAATCACGATACCTTCGGTCAGCTCCAGCATTAAGTACTTTGCCGCAATATCGGCTGCAATAATCGCCTTCTCCACCTGAGCAACAAAATCATCTTGTCTAAATTGCCGTGGACTAATATTAACGGCTATATGCTCAAAGTAGATCCCAGCTTGCTGCCAAGCTTTAATTTGCCGGCAAACATTTGTTAATACCCACGCGCCAATTTCAACAATAAGGTTACTTTCTTCAGCAATAGGAATAAACTCAGCAGGAGAAACCAGCCCTTTTTCTGGCAACTCCCAACGCAACAAAGCTTCCGCACTCACCAGCTTGCATTTGCGCACTACCAACTTAAGGCGGGACAAATGGAATACAAAATGAAAGGCTGGAGCACAATAGCTTCAGCTATTGCTGTATTAGTGATAGCTAAAGCTATTGTGCTCCAAACCGCTATGTCCCGTCTTAAGTTGGTAGCTCCAATTTGCATAAAAATAACAATCGTTAGCAGTAACATAGCAGCCGCTGTGACAAATACTTTTTTGCTATGTACGATACTCCATTTAAGTATTGGGATATACAGTCTGCGTAACTGTCGTGCCAACCACGGCTCTTCTAGAGCGTCATGCTTTAGTAAATAGGATGCAAATACGGGTATCACCGTCAATGACAAGACCAAAGAGCCTGCTAAGGCAAACACAATCGTTAGTGCTACTGGCGTAAATAATTTGCCTTCCAAGCCTTGCAAAGCAAGCAAGGGTAAAAATACGATAATGATGATTAAACTACCAGCAATAACAGGTGCTGCATCGACCAGCATGCCAATGGCAATTGCCAAGCCCCCCCCCAAAAAAACTCATTAAATTTGCTGACATATTCATGGTGCGCATTAGAATAAAGGTCACTAACGCGGCAAGAGGCAGCACCAAAGCCACGACTAAGGCAGCACGCAAGTTACCTAAAAACAACACCAACAAAATCATGACCAAGCCGATGGCTTGTAATAAGGCGTTAGTCACCGAGGAAAGCGCAGAATTAACCAAATCACCACGATTATAGAAAACTTCTAAAGTAACACCTGTTGGTAAACTGCTGCTTAATTCAGCAAGCTTTTGCTCAATATCAGCGACTGTCTGCCCAGCATTTGCACCACGCAAGCTAAGCACTAAACCTTCAACAACTTCACCTTTGCCATTTTTGCTCACTGCACCATAACGTGTTAATGAGCCCAGTTTTACTTCAGCAATATCACTCACCATAATAGGGATATTATGACTATTACCGACCACAATGGTCGCCACATCCGCTAACGTTTTTACGCGCCCTTCAGAACGTACTAATAAAGCTTCTTCGCCTTCATTTAAACGCCCAGCACCATCATTACGATTATTACGCTGCAGTGCATTGATTAACTGCTGCATACTAATATTTCTGGCGGTCATCAAGGCATTATTAGGCACTACTGAGAAGGTTCTGACCAAGCCACCTAAGCTATTAACATCAGCTACCCCAGTAATCGTACGTAATGCAGGGCGAATCACCCAGTCTAATAAGCTACGCCTTTCCGTCAGACTTAAATCACCGCCTTCAATGGTGAACATAAACATTTCACCTAAGGGCGTTGTCATCGGTGCAATACCGCCTTGTACACCTGCCGGCAAATCAGCCCACACGGCATTTAAGCGTTCCGCTATTTGCTGTCTGACCCAATAAATATCAGTGCCTTCGGCAAAGTCGATAGTAATATCAGTTAATGAATACTTGGCGATTGAGCGCAGCATGGTTTGCTGTGGAATACCTAATAGCTCAACTTCAATCGGTGCGGTAATACGTGCTTCTACTTCTTCGGGTGGCATGCCGGAGGCTTTCACGATCACTTTAACTTGTGTGGGTGACACATCAGGAAAGGCATCAATAGGAATTTGTTTAACGGCAGTGTAACCACCGCCGATCAATAACACCGTCAGCAGCATTAACAAGCGCTGCGTTAAGGCAAAGCGAATTAAAGCTGCCATTACTCATCATCCCCTAAACCAAGAAAATTAGCTTTTAAGGCCACCGCGCCACGGATTGCAATGTCACTATCCTTCTGTATATCTCCTGCAATAATAGTGCTGCGCTCTTCTCTGCCAATTATCTGTATTGGTTTAGCCACAAAGCCTGTTGGCGTACGCACAAACAAATAATTCGTACCTGCATACTGAGCTAATGCGGTATTAGGCACTTTAAACATAGTATGCGTACCATTTTGTCTA
>CAZXJK010000358.1:0-2450 GCA_964640895.1 uncultured Methylomonas sp. | reverse complement strand
GACAAACAAAAATCCTGCCCAAATATTGGATGCTTATTTATTTCCAAGCGCCTTATGTTGTTTGATCTAGATCAGTCTTTAAAGTTGACCACTTACTAAAAGCAAAAAACCAGATCATAATAATGTTTAGCAGCGGGATTAATAGGAATAATACAAAAAATTTGGGGTAGCCAGCTTTTACCACAATTTTACTGCCTAACCAAAGTGTGAACAGCATAAACAGAAAAATCAGAAAATATTCAATCATAGCTCTGCCTCATCATTTTTTGCATTCGGCCACGGTAGTAATGCCAGTTGTAAGAAAATCAATAATAAGCCCAGCCCAGGTAAGAAAACCAATAGTCCCCATGCAGGATGGAAACCAGCCTTTTTATAAATCAGGCAAATGGGGATGAGGATCATCAGGCCGACAATAACCATGCGTCCGAATTCTGGGAAAATAAACATAAGTTACTCTAAGTGCCTTTTAATGTATTACTGAAACATTCTAGTGCCGCTAATTTTAACATCTTGGTTAGCAATATACATGTGAAAATTGACAGGCTTAACTTTCGCTAGCATTTGAGCTAAACTCAGTATTAAGCAGGAAAGCCTTTCCTACAGCATATTTTTATTTAAGAATATAATGATGACTGATTCAGCAGACTCTTTCGCACAAGCGCGTAGTACTATTACTCAGTTACAGCATAATTTAAGCAAGGTTATAATAGGCAAGGAACGTACTTTACAATGGCTATTAGCTGCCTTTAGTGTGGGCGGGCATGTGCTGCTAGAAGATGTGCCTGGCACAGGGAAAACAACACTTGCCAAGGCGTTGGCCTTATCTTGTGATGCCGAATTTCAGCGTATTCAATTTACGCCTGATTTATTACCCTCAGATATTTTAGGCTTATCAATTTTTGACCAAAACCAGCAAGCCTTTCGTTTTGAGCAGGGGCCTATTTTTTGTCATATCTTATTGGCAGATGAAATCAATCGTGCTTCGCCGCGTACCCAATCAGCGCTTTTGGAGGCAATGGCTGAAAACCAAGTGAGTATTGAACGCACTATCCATACTTTGCCGACCCCCTTTTTTGTTATTGCCACCCAAAACCCTATTGAGTTTCATGGTACTTACCCATTGCCAGAAGCGCAATTAGACCGGTTTGCAATGCAGTTTAGTCTAGGCTATGTGACCGTCGAGCAGGAAGTGGCAATATTACAAGCACAAGCACAGCAGCACCCGCTGGCTGCATTGCAGGCTTGTGTGCCCTTTGCGGCATTACAGTTATTACAGCAACAAGTGGCACAAGTGCGCATTAGTCCTGAACTGCAATACTATATAGTTGCTTTGGTTGCGGCAACGCGCACACATGAGAGTATTAAACTCGGTGCCAGCCCACGGGCATCATTAACCTTGATGAAGTGCGCCCAAGCGTTGGCTTTGATTGACGGTTATGAGTTCGTTACCCCAGACATTATTCAAGAGCTAGCCATGCCAGTCATTGCGCATCGTCTTGGGCTAGATTCACAAACGCAGTTTTCGGGGAGTGACTCATCAGCCATTATGCGTGCCATTGTGCAGGATATTCCTGTGCCCATGTAACGGATGTTAAAGTCATTACTACTGCGTCAATATAAGCGGGTATTCCGTAGCAGCCGCTGGGTGCGTATGCATTTCACGGTGATGGGACATTTATGTTTGCTGGTTTGGGTGATTTCCGGAGTTTTTGGCGTGGATACCAAGTCCACGACGACTTATCAGCTATTTGTGTTTATTAGTGTCTTATTGTTGTTTGCATTAGTGGGCAGTGTGGTGAACCGATTTAAAGCCTCAATCAAGCGCCAATTACCACGTTATGTGACCGTTGGGGAGCCCTTGGTTTACCACGTCAGTATTAGCAATCATACCCAAAAAAATTATCATGATTTAGCCTATGTTGAGCAATTGGCTTTGCATTACCCCAGTTATGCTGAGTTAATACATTATTATCAGCGCGAGCATCAAGCTTGGTATCGGCGCGGTATTAGTTTTCGCTTATGGCGTAGGTATTTATATTATCAACAAGGAGCTTATATAGAGGAGCAACCGCTCAAATATCTTGGTTATCAGCAGCCTGAGCAACTGACAGTTAGCTTTACACCATTAAGGCGCGGTAAATTAAATTTTACAGGTGCCTATATTGCCAAGCCTGATTTATTGGGTCTCTTTAAACGTTTCTACTTTGCTGAAAAAGTACAAAGTTGTTTGGTGTTGCCGCGGCGCTATCCTTGTAATGCTATTGCATTACAAGGGAGCCGCCAATACCAGCCTGGTGGAGTCAGTTTGGCTAATTCGGTGGGCGATTCGCCTGAATTTATGTCGCTACGTGAGTATCAACAAGGGGATGCTTTAAACCAAATTCATTGGAAGAGCTTTGCTCGGCACGGAAAATTAATTGTGAAAGAATATCAGGATGAGTATTTTGTGC
>CAZXJK010000357.1:0-2450 GCA_964640895.1 uncultured Methylomonas sp. | reverse complement strand
CCAGATGAAGAAGCTTTAAAAGCTATACTCGAATTTCAAAAAGTGATTGATGTATCTGGCAAAGGGCAACTTTTTACAGAGTTTGACACCACTTGGAAAACTGTAGGTAAAGCCTATTTTCAATTTCAAGAAGCACTTATAAAAAAAGGACAAGCCTATGATGGCATGTTGTACCGTAAAACGGCAACTGAAATTAAAGAAGATAAATCTAACCCTTTCAATAGCATTGTCTTTTCGGGTTTTAATGCACTCTCGTTAGCTGAAGAAACTATTTTTAGTACTTTGTTAGCTACTAATATTGCACAAGTTTATTTTGATGTTGACCGTTTTTATTTTAACAAACAAAACCTTGAAGCAGCCAAATTCTTAAACAAATACAAGCTTTTATGGAAAGGTGAAAACGTACATTGGATAGATGCCAATGGCTTTGAATCTGATCGTGCCATTGATGTAATTGGGGCATCTTTGGGGGTTACACAAGCTAAAATTGCAGCCAATATATTAACCTACAATACTAACTACAAACAAAATAACACAGCCGTTGTATTAGCAGATGAATCTCTGCTAAACCCAGTGTTATATGCCTTGCCTCAGGGCGAGCAACCTATAAATATTACCATGGGCAAACCTGTAGTGGCTCATATCATAGGGGAGTTTATAAAACTATATTTCGAGTATCAAGCTCGCATAAACAAAGAGGGCAAAGACCCTATTATTCCTGTGGATGCACTTCAATCCTTGGCAATAAATGGCATAATTCAACAGGAAAACCACACGCTTAATAGCTGGCTTGCAAAAACTAAACAAAGCCATATAACTTGGTCGTGGCTTAGCACATTTGATAAACTATCGTCATTTGCGATTGCCGCGCTAACACCTGTTACAACTCCACTTCAATCGTTTGATGTTGCACTTAGTTTACTCGAAAAAATAAATACAAAAGATGATGAAACGATAAACGATGGATTGATTTCGTTACTTTACGAAGACCTAACCAGACTAAAAACAGAGCTTTTACTTATTAGCACAAAATTCGAAATTACTTTTATTCGTAAAGTCGTTCTCGAATCTTTGGCAACACTTAAAGTGCCGTTGGGTAAAGAAACAGGTAAAGGCCTGCAAGTAATGGGATTCTTAGAAACCCGTACGCTAGATTTTGAAAACCTTATTATCCTTTCAGTAAACGAAAGCTCTTTGCCTGCTGCATCTAGCAATAAATCATTTATTCCATTTGGGTTGCGCAAAGCATTTAAGATGCCTCATTTTACCGAGCAAGATAGCATTTATGCGTATCATTTTTATAGGTTATTGCAGCGCGCTAAAAATGTTTCACTTATCTATAATACTGAACTTACGGTGGATGGTTCTGGTGAAAAAAGCAGGTATATTTTGCAGTTAGCCCACCGCATTAAAAGTGAAAATTTGCCAATCACCTTAAATAAATCAACGGTTAGTATTCCGTTGTCAATGGGTTCTTTTCAACCTCGCGAAATACAAGTAAAAAAATCAAATACGATAATTCAACAGCTTAAACATCTGCTTTTTGAGCGTTCTGAAGAACGACCTATATCGCCTACGTTTGTATTAGATTATATAGAATGCCCTTTACGGTTTTACTTAAAACGCATTAAAAAAATAAGAGGCGATGATGATGTAACCAACGATATTGATGCACGAGAGTTTGGCAATATTGTGCATTATACCATGGAGCATTTATACAAACCATACGTGGGCAAAACCATAAATAAAGATGATATACTTAGGTTAAAAAACAAGACATTAGATGCCATAATAGATCAAGCTTTTGAAGAAGAAGTGAAGCTAAAAAACTTTTCTGGCAAAAATGAGTATCAACGCTATATCATAAAAAACACACTTGATAGGCTTCTAATAAAAGATGCTTCCCAAGCACCCATTCATATTAAAGGGTTGGAGCTAGAACTGAGTACACAGGGTTTTAATATGGCATTGCCAATTAATGGTAAATATATTCAACTAACAGGCACTATTGACCGGTTAGATGAGATTGAAATAGAAGATTCTACCCCATTAACTCGTATCATCGATTATAAAACAGGCAAAGTAGTAATGCAAAAAACTACGATCTACAAAAAAGCTGTTGAAATTGAAACGTATATTGAAAACTACTTTACCAATCCTGATTTTAAGGCAGAATTTCAATCGTATTATTATGCGCTTATATACCAACGCAACCACCCAGAAGAGGATGTAACCGCAGGCATTTATGGGTTAAAAACATTGAATGCAGGTGTGCAATATGTACGAGGCAGAGCCCAACCTATACCCAATGAAATCTTTGATTTGTTTGAAGCCCGATTAACCCGACTCTTTGAAGAAATGCTAAACCCCGAAATAGACTTCTGCCAAACTGAAGAAACTAACACCTGTAGTTACTGCGATTTTAAAGCTATTTGTGGGAGGTAATTAGT
>CAZXJK010000356.1:0-2453 GCA_964640895.1 uncultured Methylomonas sp. | reverse complement strand
TTAAAAAAATAGATTAATACCTTGGCTTGTAAATTTTAGTAATATTTATTGTAGGTTGGGTTACGTTATCAAGCGAAGCGTTGATAACGTAACCCAACATTTTACGTATACGGGGCTTTGCTGGGTTACGTTTTTTTACTTCGTTAAAAAATCTAACCCAGCCTACGGTGTCCCGTCTTAAGTGCGTAGCCAGATTATTGATACTTTCATAGTCTTTTTAGCTTGAACTCATCAGAGGCAGGCTAAAGACCTGCGCCCCAACGATCTGCTGATAATGAGAAGTTATCAAACTGTGCAATGTACTTTGAGTATAAATATAAACCCTTATCTTAGTGGTAGAGTGTCTTAGGAACGAGAATTCAATAATACCCGAATCTGGATTGTCTTTTGATTGCACAGCCGCGCTAGAAACACAGTTGCGTAGCCAGCTATGCGCCTGTGTTTCTAACATAAGGGAGATGGAAAAAAATAATCATCCAATCTTGTTGGTCTTTTTGTCCGTCTTTAGCGGTGTCGTAACAGTTACGTAGCTTGCTACGCGCCCGTTACGACACCACCAAAGACAAACAAAAATCCTACCCAATATCGGACGATTATTTATTTCCAGATCCCTAACTGTACAACCAAAATTCTGCGCCATACTTTCGGGTATTATTAACCCCTCGTTCCTTAATAGGGTGTTTCTTGTATAGTTTCTCAAGTACTTGTATCTTTTACAATTTCTAAAATTATTGCGTGTACCTTCCTATTCATGCGCATTTCATATTAAAATTCCCACCCTTAATCCATTTTAGGAGATCTTTTTGCATATCCATATTTTAGGTATTTGCGGTACGTTTATGGGCGGGCTTGCCCTGATTGCCAGAGAGCTTGGTCATACTGTGAGCGGGTCTGATCAAAATGTGTATCCACCAATGAGTACGCAGTTGGCAGAGCAAGGTATACAGTTAATGCAAGGCTATCGTGCTGAAAATTTGCAAAATAAACCTGACTTAGTGGTCATTGGCAACGCCATGTCACGTGGTAATGCTGAAGTTGAAGCGGTGTTAAATTTAGGTTTAAAATATACTTCAGGGCCACAATGGTTGTCTGAATATGTTTTGCAGGATAAGTGGGTATTAGCGGTTGCAGGCACACATGGTAAGACCACAACCAGTAGTATGCTGGCTTGGATTCTAGAGTATCACGGATTTAACCCTGGTTTTTTAATTGGTGGAATTCCTATGAATTTTGGCCTTTCAGCCCGTGCAGGGGAATCGAATTTCTTTGTTATTGAAGCGGATGAGTATGATTCTGCTTTTTTTGATAAACGCTCTAAATTTGTACATTATCGACCACGTACTGCGATCATTAATAACTTAGAGTTTGATCACGCTGATATTTTTGATGATTTACAGGCTATTAAGCGTCAATTTCATCATTTTGTACGAACTATTCCAGGAGAAGGCTTAGTGATTGCCCCGCAAGCAGATGAAAATGTACAAGATACCCTAGCAATGGGTTGCTGGACACCTGTACAAGCAACAGCCGTTGGTCAACAAGCTGCTTGGCAGGCCGAATTGAATAAAGAGGATGGTAGTCAGTTTTCGGTGATATTTGAACAGCAACAGCAGGGGCAAGTTGACTGGCAATTAACTGGTTTGCATAACGTTTATAATGCGTTGGCAGCGATTGCAGCAGCAAGGCATATTGGCATATTACCTGAACATGCTATTGCGGCATTAACAAAATTTAAAAATGTTAAGCGGCGCATGGAGGTTATTGCACAAGTAAAAGGTGTCACCGTTTATGATGACTTTGCCCACCACCCGACCGCCATTCAAATGACCCTAGAGGGCTTACGTAAGCATGTAGGTGCTGCAAAAATTATTGCGGTGCTTGAGCCACGCTCTAATACCATGCGCATGGGCGTGCACCAAGAAACACTTGCCCAATCTTTAGCATTAGCAGATCGAGCCATTATTTATCAGCCTGATAATTTGACTTGGGATTTAAGCGATCTCAATAAGTACGCAGATAATATTCAGTTATGCACTTCGATAGATGCCATTATTAGCCAATTACAACAAGAAGTTGCTGCAGACACACATTTTCTCTTAATGAGTAATGGTAGTTTTGGTGGGATTTATCAGCGTTTACAGGCAGAACTGTAAATTGCTTATATCGGAAAATATGTTTTGCCAAGTCTTTTTGTGGATGTGCTGATATTTGATTAACCCGTTACCTATAGTTTCTCAGATAAATAATTTCCCGATTGAACTCGTTAAACTATGCAGCAATGGCAAAGTCTTCCCGCATTTTTTTCATAACACAAATCACTTTGCTGGCATCTTGCATATAAGTATTAAAAGCATGCACAACCGAGTTATGTAAATCTTCAAAAGATTTGGCTCTATGTAAAATACCAGCAATTCTCAATTTAGGATTAAGTGATAAACTTGATAAAAATTATT
>CAZXJK010000355.1:0-2475 GCA_964640895.1 uncultured Methylomonas sp. | reverse complement strand
CCCAACAGTGTGCGCAATATTGTTGGGGTTCGTGCCTCACCCGCAACCTACTCAAGTTATACAAAATAAAAAATGTTAAATTAATTATACTTGGGTTCTAATATATCGCCTAAGAGAGCATTTAACGGATACCTTTTTTAAGTACTGCACGCCCTTCAAAAACTACGATTGATTTTGTGGGTACTAAGTAACAATTTTCTTGCATAGGAATCTGCTTTTCCGGTGTTATTGCATCAGCGGGGCTTTGTTCTGCGGTATTGATTGCTAGATACCATTCTCGGTCCGTCACCATAGGTAGATGCATGCTTAATTCGCTTGTAGACATATTCAGAATAACATGTAAATCAGGTTCATTGGCATCAACACTCGCCAAGGTAAACGCCAAAACTTGTGCTTCAGGATCTTGCCATTGTGGGGCATCCAGTTCCACACCGTGCCAGCGAATATCAGGCATAGCTCGATCAGGCAGTTTTTCGCCTGTTAAAAAGCGTCGGCGCATAAGTGATTTATGGCGTTTACGTAATGCAATCATTTCCCGTACAAAGTACAGCATATCCGCATTTTTTTCAGTCAAACTCCAGTCAAACCATGTTAGTTCATTATCTTGGCAGTAGCCATTATTATTACCGTGCTGGGTATTTAATACTTCATCCCCCGCCAATAACATCGGTACACCTTGGCTCAGTAATAGTAATGCAATACTATTCTTTGCTTGTTTTTTACGTAGTGCTAATATTTCTAGGTTATCAGTATCACCCTCAGCACCACAGTTGTAACTAAAGTTATGATTACCACCATCCCGATTCTCTTCACCATTTGCCAAATTATGTTTATCGTTATAACTGACTAAATCATTTAGGGTAAAGCCATCATGGCAGGTAATAAAATTGATGCTGTTAATAGGCAAGCGGTCTTGATGTTTATATAGGTCACTACTTGCACACAGGCGGGTAGCCACTTCAGCTATCAGGCCTTTATCGCCACGGATAAATTGGCGCATACTATCTCGGTACTTACCATTCCACTCACCCCAGCGATACCCAGGAAAGCTACCTACCTGGTACAGTCCGGCTGCATCCCATGCTTCGGCAATTAATTTGGTTTTAGCTAATTGTTCTGAGAGTTCAATGCCCCATAAGACTGGTGGATCTTGTAATACACCGCCATCCTCACCACGAGCCAGTGCGCTGGCAAGATCAAACCTAAAGCCATCGACATGCATTTCTCTTACCCAATATTCCAAACAGGTAATAATGAAATTGGCTACAAAAGGGTGGTTAGCATTGACGGTATTACCACAGCCAGTGTAGTCGCGAAATTTACTTTTGTCGATAGCATCTAAGTGGTAAAAAATATTACTACCTAAGCCTCTAAAATTGATAATCGGGCCATCAGCACCTGCTTCCGAAGTATGGTTAAACACCACATCCAAAATTACGCCAATTTTAGCTTTATGTAGCGCTTTGACCAAGTCACGAAATTCTTGGATATGAGTACCCTGCTCAGGGGTGACGCAATAACCAGGGTGTGGGCTAAAAAAGCTATGGGTACTGTAGCCCCAATAATTTTTCAGGCCTAAATCTGCAGTACCTTGTGGAATATCCTGTTCGTCAAACGCCATCACGGGCATAAGCTCAACATGGGTAATGCCCAAAGCTTTGAGATAAGGTATTTTCTCTATTAGAGCAGCAAAGGTGCCAGGTTTATTAACTCGTGACTGTGGATGATTAGTAAACCCGCCAACATGTAACTCATAAATAATGGCATTTTCGCTTTTAAATGAAAACGGTGTATCGCCTTCCCAGTCATAACTCTCATCAACCACCAAGGCACGCATGGCAGTTTTGCCATTGTCACCAGATAAGCAAGCATCCTTTCGTTGCCAAAGTTTATCACTGATGGCGCGCGCCCAAGGGTCAACTAGGTGCTTGTCCTTATCAAAATTTAAGCCGCTTTGAGATATGTCACTGGGGCCATCCATGCGCCAAGTATACCAAGTCCCAGTAGTGAGGCCATGAACATGGGTATGCCAAGAATAAAATGTTTTATTGTGCTCAGCACCCAAGCGGATAGTTTGAAAGGGCTCTTTGCAGTCTGCACTATCAAATAATAATAGCTCTACTGCTGTTGCATGCCGACTAAAAATAGAAAAATTTACGCCATCAAGTTTTAGCCGAGAACCAACCGGGTAGGGCGAGCCATGGGAAGTTTTGTAAGTTTTATTCACAGAAGCCAAAGTCATTTAATATTAAGGTAAAACTGTTAAAGGAGATGTCAAAATATGTTGGGGCGCGCTCAGGCTTTAGCCTGCATTATTTGCAATAAAAAAGTCATTATACAGAGCGCATAAAACCGTTCAAGTTTGTCTTATGCAGAGAGGCAGGTAAGGGAGGTGGAAAAAAATAATCATCCAATCTTGCTGATCTTTTTGTCCGTCTTTAGCGGTGTCGTAACAGTTACGTAGCTTGCTACGCG
>CAZXJK010000354.1:0-2483 GCA_964640895.1 uncultured Methylomonas sp. | reverse complement strand
CTTAGTATACCTAAATCATAATATTGGGTAGGATCATTTGTTTAAGATCCCTTAATACGCTGGAATCATCCTGAAAAAGGCTTAATCCCTCCTCTTAAGTTTTTACCGATTATCGAGGCAACCGAGCTAGAAATCCAAGTTGGCAATTGGGTTATTAATGCCGCATTACAGCAATTAGCTCAATGGCAAGCACAGGGTATTGTGTTGGAAGTCAGTGTCAATGCCTCTTCTTTTCATTTGCAATCACCCACCTTTATTGCCGAACTGGAAAAAAACTTAGCACAATACCCAAGCGTCTCTTCACAATACTTACAACTGGAAATATTAGAAAGCAGCGCGCTCAGCAACTTACAGTCTATTAGCAGTATTATTAATACCTGCATCAACACGCTAGGTGTCAATATTGCCCTAGATGATTTTGGCACTGGCTATTCATCACTCACTCATTTGCGTAACTTAGCTGCAAAAACCATCAAAATAGATCAAACCTTTGTTAGGGATTTACTCGATGACCCAAATGATCACGCGATTATTGATGGCATTATTGGCCTGGCCGATTCGTTTAATCGTGAAGTTATTGCAGAAGGAGTAGAAACCACAGAACATGGGTTGATTTTACTGATTATGGGCTGCACTCAAGCACAAGGCTACGGCATTGCGCGCCCTATGCCAGCCACTAATATACAACCGTGGTTAGCTGGATACATCCCCAATCAAATATGGCTTAGCTGCGCACAAAAAACGTATACCCTCAAAGCAGGCAAGCTAAAATTATTTCGGCTAACCTTAGATCAATGGCAAAAACATTTTGCAGGCACTATCCAATCTTCACCAGAGGATATGCAGCACTGGCCAATATTAAAAAGAACAAAGTGTCATGCTGGTATATGGATTAAACGCGCCAAGCAAGAAAAACTCTTTACTGAAAGCTGGTTAAATACACTGGAAATAGCACATAATGCAATGCACGATATCGCTCGTGAGTTAGTTGCTCAATACCAAGCAGGTGAATACAGCAACTCCCGAGGGGGCTTAAGTGATTTGCAGCTAGCTGTTGCTAATATATATAAGACGATAGAACAGTGCGAATAGACAAAAGACAATAATCTCTTGGCCGAACTAGAATCGCTAGTTACGTTGGTTAAATCTGTGTTTAGCAAAAGAAAATCTGCTTTATAAGGATATAACGGCCTTAACAAAAGCACTACGCAAAGCAGGCTTTAATAAACCTAAATAAACCTTCTAGAAAAAAACTGGCACTTTATAGCTCTCAGGCTTGATAGGTGATTAAGATTGCTTACACAACCTGCCCAGCACACCAACCAGAAGCCCAAGCCCATTGAAAATTATAGCCGCCTAGCCAACCAGAAATATCTAACACCTCGCCAACAAAATAAAGCCCAGCCACTTCATTAGCCTGCAATGTTTTCGATGAAATAGCATGGCAATCTACTCCACCTAATGTTACCTCTGCAGTACGATAGCCTTCAGTACCATTGGGTTTAACTTCCCAATTATGAAACTGTGCTGCGATAAATTCAATTTGCTGATGTGACAAGTCCATTAAAGCAGACTCTAATAAATCATTCGGCAAAAATAATGGCACTAAACGTTTTGCCAAAAATTGGCTTAAGTAATTCTTTAGCTTAAGTTTAATTTTTTCCTGCTGTGCGGCTAATAATTGTTTTTGTAAATCCATATCGGGCAATAGATTTATCGACAGTGCCTCGCCCTCTTGCCAATAAGACGACATTTGCAAAGCAACCGGCCCACTTAAGCCACGATGGGTAAATAATAAATTTTCGGTAAAATTTTGTCTGGCATTACTGATTGTGCAAGGTAAAGCGAGACCTGATAAAGCGGCAAACTTTTCTTTATCAGCAACATGCAAAGTAAACGGCACCAGCCCTGCGCGCGTAGGCACTACTTTAATGCCAAATTGCTCTGCAACTTTATAACCAAAAGGTGTGGCTCCCATTTTAGGAATTGATAAACCGCCAGTCGCGACCACTAACGATTGGCAGCTTATAGTTTGCATATGACTTTTTATGACAAAGCTTGAATCATGGCTTTGTTGCAGAGCTTTAATCTTGGTATTTAACTGTATCTGTACCCCTGCTTTATCGCATTCAGTTAACAGTAAGTTTAATACATCACGAGCACTCTCATTACAGAATAACTGTCCATGCTCACGCTCATGATAAGGAACCTCATGTTGCTGAATCAATGCTAAGAAATCCCACTGGGTATACCGACTTAAGGCTGATTTACAAAAATGTGCATTTTGCGACAAAAAGTTTTCAGCCTCAACACTGTAATTTGTGAAATTACAACGCCCACCACCTGACATCAGAATTTTTTTACCTGCTTTGTTGGCATGATCTAACACTAAAACCGTTCGCCCGCGCCTTCCTGCTTCAATAGCACACATAAGGCCAGATGCCCCTGCCCCGATAATAACTACATCTACTGTTCGCATTTAG
>CAZXJK010000353.1:0-2520 GCA_964640895.1 uncultured Methylomonas sp. | reverse complement strand
CCGTATGATTGCTGGGGTTCGTTCCTCGCCCGCAATCTACCACCTACCACAGTAGTTATGTTAATGATTTTTAAGCCTATAAAGTGGTTTTATAAAGCCTGCACTGTTATTACTATGATAGTAGTAGGTAGCATATTGCTGGATTCTCTTTACCCATTACCAATCAACCAGTTTGAACAGTCATATGCCCGCACTATCGTTAGCAAAGAAGGTGAGTTGCTGCGTGCATTTGCTGATAGCAATGGTGTTTGGCGTTACCCAGTTGCGATCGAGCAAGTTTCCCCACTCTATTTACAAGCTTTATTAACTTACGAAGATCGTTGGTTTTATCAGCATCCTGGTGTGAATCCATTTGCCATGTTACGTGCGTTGCTACAAAATATTCGATCTAATCGAATCATTTCAGGTGGTTCAACCCTGACCATGCAAGTCGCACGACTTATTGATCCACATACGCGGACGATTGCTGGTAAGTTAAAACAAATTTTTCGTGCATTGCAGTTAGAGTGGTATTTCAGTAAACAGGACATTTTAAGTTACTACTTAAATCACGCGCCTTTTGGTGGAACTTTAGCAGGAGTACAAGCAGCGAGTAGTACTTACTTGGGAAAGTCAGCACAACAATTAAGCCATGCAGAGGCTGCGTTGTTGGCAGTCTTACCACAAGCCCCAAGTCGCTTGCGCCCGAATAGGCACCCACGGCGGGCAGAAAAAGCGCGCAATAAAGTGCTAGACAGAATGTTGTCTCTTGAGGTATGGACGGCGACACAAGTGCAAGATGCAAAGCTTGAAACGGTGGCTAAGCAATGGCATAAGCAAGCAATCGTTGCACCATTATTAGCTCGGCGTTTGTTAAATAAAGTCACAGCTAATAAAGCATTGGTCACTACCATTGATTATGCTATGCAAAGAAATCTGGCAGAGCTGGTGCAGCAATATATATGGCAATTACCTAAACAAACCTCTGCAGCAGTGTTGGTGGTAGAAAATGCTAATTTGGCAGTGCGTACTTATATCGGTTCCAGCGATTTTATGGATGCAAGTCGGTATGGGCATGTGGATATGGTACAGGCGACTCGTTCCCCTGGCTCGACCCTAAAACCTTTCTTATATGCATTGGCGATTGATGCTGGCTTGATTCACTCCGAGTCATTGTTGATAGATACACCCATCAATATTAATGGTTATCGTCCTGGAAATTTTAGTCGTGGTTTTACAGGTGCAGTGAGTGTTAGCGATGCCTTAAGGCGTTCGCTTAATATTCCCGCAGTACAAGTATTATATTATCTGGGAGTCAATAATTTTGTCAGCCAATTAAAAAACTCAGGGATGCAAATGCGCTTGCCTGCTGATGGTAAAGCTAATTTATCTGTTATTTTGGGGGGCGTGGGGACGCAGTTGGAAAGCCTGGTAGCTAGTTATACCGCATTAGCAAATAACGGGCTTTCAGGAAAACTACGATTTTTACCCAGTGAGCCAGTAGAGCAGCGTCGATTTCTGTCAGCAGGCTCGGCTTTTATCGTACGTGATATATTAACGCGTGGTCTGCAGCGAGATGCGCTCAAGGCTAGTCCGATGGCTTGGAAAACGGGGACTAGTTATGGTTTCCGAGATATTTGGAGTATCGGGGTGATTCAAAAATATACGATGGGTGTCTGGATCGGTCGTCCTGACGGTACACCTTTGCCTGGGCATTATGGCGCAAGAACGGCTGCTCCGCTATTGTTTTCCATAATGGAGCGTATTCGCCCTCAGCATAAACAAATTTATGCTGCTATACCGACTAAAATGGTTAGTGCGGAAGATATTTGCTGGCCCTTAGGCAAGAGTAGAGCTACTACGCCCGATAATCTTTGTCATGTAACAAAGTCTGCTTGGATATTAGAGCAAAATTTTCCTGGAACATTTTTTGATGATAATGAATGGCAAAGTAATCCTATTACGATATGGGTAAATACCAATACGGGAAGTAGGGTAGATGCAAGTTGTTTGTCCAAACAAACACGCTCATTAAAAAAGGCATTATGGCCTTTGTCAGTTGAACCATGGATAGCTTCTCAATATCGGCGTAAGCGTCAACTACCTGAATTTGATAAGCGTTGCCAAGCCCCTGTTTCACAAAGCGAACAATCTATTTTTATTATCGGCCTAGAGAACCATGTGACTTTGAGGGCTATTAGGAATGATATGGATTTGCCTGTCATTCAATTAAGTACTCAGGGAGGAGTAGGGCAACTATATTGGTATATAAATGGCCAAGAAGTTGCCATTACCCGTGGCAATGAATTGATGCGTTATCAATTTAAAAGTGTGGGACAATACCAAATTACGGTCATTGATAGTTTGGGCAGTACTGATATGATTAATACGCAAGTAGGATATTAGTTTTATTTCGATTCGGACTCTAAAGCAATTGCCTCTAATTTGTTTAATACTTGCATGCTTGCAGTTTCCATTTTTTGAAGCAATTTTAAAGTTGCTTCTTGGTTGCCATCAGCCATGCTATTAATGGCGGCAACA
>CAZXJK010000352.1:0-2535 GCA_964640895.1 uncultured Methylomonas sp. | reverse complement strand
ATTTTCACAATTAAAAGTTGTTTGAGATTTGCGAGGAGGACGGGTTGCACCCATTAAGGATTGCTCAATACAGCCCACCATAAAGGATTTAACACGGATTAATCCCGCGTTAATAATTTTTAATGGACATAAAAAAACCACTATAGAAAGTGGCCTATATTGGCCTAATTGCGGGGGTCGAATCCCGTCCCTCACATGTGGCAAGGGCGCAATTAGAGTACTATTGCTTGTGGTTGCTGTCAATACCATTATGCAGCTCCCGCACAATCTAAGTTATTATGTGTTGGTTCTGAACGCTCCAATGACTTAATGTAAGAGGTGACTTCATCCTGATAATAGAGTTTTTTATTTAAGATATAAACGGGGGTAGGAAAGTTTTTATCCTTTTTAGATAGTCGCCACCTGGTTGTTGATGATACGCCTAATTGTTTATCAAATTTTTTTCCACTGATTCGTATTCTGGGCTCTGATTGCATTTATATAACCTCGGTTTCTGTTAAGTTCGAGGTGAATCATGCACTGTTTTTTTTATGCTGTAACCGCTGAGCGGGGTAAGCTAAAGATAGGCTTAGGGTGGGGTCAGTGGTAGTGCTTGTGATTTCTTTAAGCCTTTAAATACAACATATTCAGAGTGGGGTAAACCATTGCTTACCCATTTTTATAAAGTATTTAAAATATTTTTTATTTATACTTAAAAGGCCGCATTATTGTACACATAGAACCTTTTACTTTTTCAGAAAGGCCGTTATGATCTTGGTAGTTATCTGCAAACCATTTCATGATGGCTTCATTTTTAATATCTGTATTTTTTCCTTCCCATAAATCAGTGATGGCATGATCTAAAATACCTAGTAATTCGCTAGTATGCTTTTTTTCTGTATTTGTGCTGATACCAGTTGCTGTATTGATGTTATCTACGTTAAAAAAAACACTTTTAATTGGTTTTGTGCTTAGCCATGGTTGTAAATCTTTAGCATTAATTAATGACTGACTCCAGTTTGGAGTATCGCCTCCAAAGTCTTGTTCATATTCAAGTTGAGCCTTTAACTTTTCGGATTTTATGGCATTTATTAATGCTGAGTAAGTGGCATCAAAGTGAGGCGGCCTATTTTGCGGATTATTATTAAGTACATAGTCCTGCTCTCCACTAGGTTCTACATCAATAATTAATAGAGCTGCCTGAATAACAGTAAAAGAGTCATTCATATGCCAGTTATTGCTTGGCGTAAAGCTATTAGTATTGCTATCTTCTTCGTACAAGGGTAACACTCCATTCAAAGCGCAATCATTCCAAAAAGGTAGCCAACCAAGCGGGGGAATGAGTCCCGCCTTTTAGCCGCTAAGCCTAGATTGGTAGGGTGATTATAACTTATTTTTGTAGATTTCTTTACGGTGCCCAGTATCTAATAGCAAAATAATCAGCTCCTTATCCTTTAGTAGTGTAAAGCTATCAAACTATCTTGTAACCTTGCAAAAAGTTACAACGAATCCCAATAACTACACTACTTGTAGAGGTTTGTAACTTTGTAACCTTGGTTTTAGTGAGTTAGCTTATTTGCTAATTTCTTATCCAGTGTTAACAGTTCAATATTATGGTTTAAGGCAGTAGCAAGGATAATGGCATCAGGTAACTTTATGCGGTGCTGCTGCTTTAAATCAATCGTCTTATCCTCTATGGTGCGATCAATACTAAGCTGGGTCATTTGGTTAAGTAATGCAGATATTATTTTTATTTCATTGGCTGATATTTCAGGAAAACCTAACAGCTCCATCCGTGTGACTGAGCTATAAGAGCATTCATTAATAGTTACTCGTTTGTTTGCAAATAGGTTGATAACGTTGGAGCTACGCTCATACATGCCAATAATGATATTAGTGTCTAATAAGTATTTAATCCCACTCATTACGCATAGTTCTTTGTATTTTGACAGGGTCACCTTTAAACGCGTTTATTTCAGGTAGTTCGCTAATTATATCGGTAAGTAGAGTAGGGCTTTTTTCTTCAATAATATACTTACTAAGTAATTGCTCAATTAGTTCATTGGTGGATAAATGAGCCTGCTCGGCTGCCTGCTTAAGCTGGCTAGCTATATCGTCTTTTAGTTCTAGTGTCTGCATGGTTAAACCTCTTAATTAACGAGTATTTGTATTTTAACTGGCTTGTCTTATATGTGTGACGTTTTCCTGTGGATTTACTTGTAGCATTACAAACTCGCTCCAGCGTTCCAATGCTTCGCGCCTTTCGTCCAGATAAGTGTTTTTGTTATACACGGCATTAATCGCACCTAGGGAATGGTTAAGGCACTTTTCAGCTATGTGGGGCTGTACATTTAGTTTTTCTAAATGTGTTCGTATTGTTCGCCTAAAGTCATGGGGTCTTACTTTTTCGATCTCTAACGCGCCAGTCTCAAAAAAACGCCGCATGGCTCTACCCAGTACCTTATCGGTCATCATGCCATTTTTACCAGCAAACACATAAATAGGGTCAATCCCTTGCAGTTCCTTAATCAATGCTATTACCGTGTTGGTTAAGGG
>CAZXJK010000351.1:0-2561 GCA_964640895.1 uncultured Methylomonas sp. | reverse complement strand
GGATATAACCATTGAGCCTTTAAGTGGGTAAGTTTATTCTTTTAAGGTTCCTTAGGTCGGCTGGAGCAAATTGGATTGAGCCATTAGTATCTGTGTAGCCATTTGCTGTCCACTTCTTGGCATTATCTGCTAGACGCTCATACAAGTTTACTTTGACATCGCTTAATGGCGTTTGGCTAGTAAAATCAAGGACATTAACCAGTAAAGTTCCAAGCGTAATATTGATACTCCCTGAAGTATTAATATCAGGGCTGTAAGCATATCCAGCATGGGTGGTTGGGCGCGTTTTAAAAAAATAGCTACGTCCTTCTGCTAGGCCATCTAAGGTAAATGTGGCATGACCATTGGTATCTGTATAAGCTTTTGCACGCCATTGCTTGCTACCATCAGCAAGGCGTTCGTAGGCTGTTATTTTAATATCAGCTAAGGAGGTGTCAGCGAATGCATTGCTTAAGGTGACATTGACGGTCGTATCAGGTTCCACAACAGCTTGCGCTTTTTGCATTGGCAGGATAATTGTAAATGTCAATAATATTAAGATAAGCCAATGTGTAACACGTTGATTCAGAAATGTCGCAAAATACATAATATTTTCCCTATTTGCTTATACTTTAGATTAATGTTGTTTGGGTTTTATCAATGAACCAGTAGGCTCTTGATCGCCACTTAGCTCAGTTTGTAATGCTATGACTTCATTTTGTAACGCTTGATTGCGCTGGTTTAATATTTTGACTTGTTCATAAAGTTCGGCTGGCACTTCGGTTAATTGCTGAGCCTCAGATCCAAGCTGAGCCTCAGCTTCAATAAGCTGTTGTTCAGCAAATAAAAGTTGAGTACGTAATGCTTTGACTTCTTGTAGCGCATTCGACAGTTCTGGTTGTAAGGAACTTGTATCTATTAGTTGTGCTTGCAATATCTGTATTTGCGTCATTAGCTGTGCTTGCTCTGAGGTAGGCAATGATTCAGTTTTATTGTGATTCATTAATTTGTTTTCAGATGGCTCAGTTGAGTTACAAGCTGTTAATAGTAATGCTGGCAGTAGATTTCTTAAGGTTTTTATGATTAGCACTGGATTGATTTTGTTTAAGTTTTTAAAAATAAATGTAACAACCTTAGCAAAAATACTAGTACAATTTTTTTATATTGCGAGGATAATTAACATACTAAAATTGTTTAAGATTTGAGGCTTGAGTGCCATATCAGTTTTTGGTTCTAAGTTTTTTAGGGTTGAAAGGCTATAAAAGTTATCTAGCATGACAGCCCTGATGTACATGTGATTTTGCTGTTGCAGGTTCTAGCGGGATTTTCTATGGATTAAGCAAAAGGTATGCCAATTGTAAAAAAAGGATTCGCAAGGCTGATTATTAGAGGGGGATGTCACTAAAGGGAGTATATTCAGTAAGCAGAAAAATAGTGCAAGTGGTGCATTAGCCCGACAACTGTCAAAAGTAGAGTATTTGGTAGTGGCGGTATTTATTTGCGTATCAGTTCATAAGAGTATGAATATTAGATATTATTTGTGGTTTTGAATGTGGTTTATAGTGATTTTATGGGTAGTCTCTTATGGGCGACAAATACTTTTGTTAAAGACTGAGGGTGAAATGAGCTCCAAAATTGGGCAAAATTTTGATTTGGTCTAAAACTCGGCCAAATTGCTGAAGAATTATAGTGTGATGACACCGATCACTAAGCTAATTATTCGCTGTCGTTACTTTGTCTATTATTGAAGAAAAATAGAGTTTTATTTAAATTACGGAAGTTAAAATAGTCAGATTTTAGAGGGAAGTAATCTGTATCTGAATCTGAAAAAAGGTGCATATACTTATCTATTATCAGAATTGAGTCCATTTGTATTCTTAGGTTGAATTGTGCGTGTTCGTTGCTCGCATCACTATCAACAATTTGAAGACCTTTGTTGTGTGCTGCCCTAGAAAATCCAAAGTGGGCTGATGCGAGCCCTATATTCGTTGGAATGTCTTGTGAATATGATATGCGATTATGATGTGCTGTTACTGTGAATGTGTACTTTGCAAATTTTTTTGGCAGCGTTGGCTTGGTGGTGTATTGCTGAAATCTGAATGAATCTTTGTACTTTAAGAATTTAGAGTCAGAGCCAAATATGAATGAATGATAAGTGTTTTTCTTAGGAGGTATTATGCAATTCATGGTGCTAATACTAGGGGAGGAGCTGTCAATTTCATTGGTAGGAGGCGTTGCAATAGCAATGCCATTTATTGATATGTATACAGTTGCAACTTGTACTACCTTAATTATTGTCTTTATGCTCATGATCTTTTTCAAAACAATTTAATTGGTTGACGGCAGTAATTTTATCGGAGAGTTTGGTCTCACTTTTGTAGAATTTTCTCACCTTTATTTTATAGGGTGGTGTGTAGATGGAACAGATATTACTCTATTATGTTGAGGTTCGTTGCTATATATTCGACACATTAACATTCTTGTTATTAAGCAGCAGCATGCAAAGTCTTTTGCTGGCATGGGGTATTTTAGGAACCTTAAAAGAATAAACTTACCCACTTAAAGGCTCAATGGTTATATCC
>CAZXJK010000350.1:0-2563 GCA_964640895.1 uncultured Methylomonas sp. | reverse complement strand
GGTGGCTCGCAACAATATCTACCAGCACTTGTATGG
The DNA here is from genome assembly GCA_964640895.1 of uncultured Methylomonas sp. Lineage (GTDB taxonomy): Bacteria > Pseudomonadota > Gammaproteobacteria > Methylococcales > Methylomonadaceae > Methyloprofundus. The sequence continues at coordinate 2,527 of CAZXJK010000350.1, read as the reverse complement.
CATGATCAATATCATCGCCATAACCGACACCAAATACCATATCAACACGCCGCTCACTACTCGCTGAAGCATTAGTAATCGTGTTCCCCCAAATCTCATTATTGGGAACAATCATCCTTTTATTATCAAAGGTTGTGATCGTAGTAGACACTAAATTAAGCGAACTAACCTTACCATTAATGCCTGCTACTTCTACCGCATCATTCACATCAAATGGGCGATAAATCATAATCATAATGCCGCTGGCAAAATTACTCAAGGTGCTCTGTAAGGCAAAGGCAACCACAAAACCAGCAGCTCCAATAACGGCCAGTAATGGACCTATATCAACTTCCAATACTGAGAGGCCCAAGATAAGACCGATGATCATCACTACTCGCGAAGTCATGCTAACTAAAAAATCAGTCAGCAACTTCGATTGCTTACTGGTCAATGTTAATGCCCTACGCGTCATCCCACTTAACATACGCGCCAACACCCAAGAAATAAGCATAATAAACAAGAAGCTACCTAAATTAACGCCCCAACGTTTACCACCTTCTTTGGAAACCAACCAGCCTTTGATACTAGCAAACGAACTCTCTGCATCGCTTGTATCTAATTTAATGCCACCCACTGCATCGCTGTATCGACGATAAGCAAGCACTGTCTCAGATTCCTTACCATTTGCATCTAAACCTGTCTTTTGATTAATTCGTTCCAGAACAACATTGAGCCGGTCAATTTCAGCAGTGCGAATGGCGCGCAAATTAGTCAATGCATCCATTGCAGAATCTTTGCCGTTATCTGCTTGCTGTGCGTTGCTCTCTACCTGTGCTTGTTCAGCATTTGCTTGCTTTTTGCTCAAATCCTTAATACGCAATTTGGCATTTGCTACTTTATGTGCCGAAGTCTTGATGAGCTTAAGCCAACCATCTGCCTCAATTATTAGCTCATCTACAGTTAAGGGAGCCATTACGATATCAAGCACATCAAGTGCAATTTTGGGGCTTGTACTACTCAATGAGACTTGCCTCTCAACCGATTCCTTAGCAAGAATAGGTGGGGCGTTGACTACTAATAATACCGATAGCATCAAAATGAAAGGTTTAACAAAAGAAAACACTATAAAAACTCCAAAAGTGAAAAATGAATATAATTTGGCTACGTTATCAATCAAGCGCTTTTTTTGTGGATTTTCGAGCAAGGCTTTGATCTTTTTTATCTTTTTCAGTGGATTTTTATCTTCAAGGCCAACAGCCTCTTTAGTCATATCTTTGGCAGATTCCGCTGACGTACATCGGCTACCAGCACCCACTGTTGCGCTTTCATTGCCGCGCTCTTCTCTGCATCACCCGCATCACATTAGGATCTCTTACCCCAGCAACACTTGCTGTACTAGCCAAAACTGATACTAGGGTAACTGCAATAAAGCTATTACATTTCATGTTATTTCTCCAATGTATTTAAAAAATCAAAAAAACTCATGACACCGCATTCACTTTGCTCTGCCATTTTAAATAAGGAATGACCACAATAGCGGATGCCACAAGATAGGCTGCTATAAAAACTGCGGTTTTAGGTCCTGGAACCGCTGCTGCCACTAATATGGCCAAGCCTAAATGCCGCGTTGCACATGCAACTGCCAATGCAGTCCGCTCACCTGGCTCTTCCCCACCCATTAAATGCCCGATAATCAATGAAATCAAGGTTAAAGCAGATAAAGCCAACAATGCAGGCCAACCTGCCCTAACCAATAATTGCCAATGCATAACCAGTAGCACGAGCGCTGATACAGTCAGCACCAACCCGGCAACTGTTAATATTTTATCTGCAAAAGACTCAGCATGGTTTGGCAAAAACTTGCGTACAATCATGCCAGTCAGTAAAGGTAATAAAAAATATTTTGTAATGACCATGGCCACCTCTATAGGTGCCAAGTGCGACTCTCTGTCAAAGAGCGGGCCTATGACTGCCGACCAAGCAGGTACCGTAAAAATAGCCACAATTCACCCACAGCCCAATCACCTACATATACTGCTACACCAGTACTACGCGCAGGATTGACAGAAGTATTAGTAACGGGAATACTCACCAAATGAATTAAAGTAAGGCAAAAACCAATCGCAATCGGCGCTAAGCCTTGTGGTGCACGTTCGTCAGTTGCGCTCATGATGACAAACAAAAACATCATCGTCATCACCACTTCGGTTAATAAAGCAGAAAACATTGAATAGCCACCAGGAGAGTGCTCTCCATAGCCATTCGATGCAAACCCACCCAGCTCAAAACCTGGCTGCCCCGTAGCAATAAGATAAAGTACTCCCCCTGCAACGATGGCACCAATAACCTGAGCCACAATATAAGGTAGTAACCTGGTTAGCCAGAAAACGCCCTCCCGCCCACAAGCCAATCGAAACGGCAGGATTTAAATGGCATCCCGAAATATGCCCTATCGCAAAAGCCATAGTCAAAACTGTCAAACCAAATGCTAGAGACACGCCTAATAGACCTATTCCTACATCAGGAAATGCAGCAGCCAATACCG
>CAZXJK010000349.1:0-2568 GCA_964640895.1 uncultured Methylomonas sp. | reverse complement strand
TAGTTGATGTTTATGTATTTAATGCGACTGGTAGCGGTATTAGAGTCTGACCCCATTGATCTTGACCCCATTGATCTATTCATAGTAGACATATATAAAATCCTGTATAAAAACTTTTTCAGAGATTATAACATATTCATGGGAACCCTTTATTTGTAAGGGGCTTTTAGAAAGCCAATCTGTTTAGCTTCGGCATTAAACACCAGAATAATATTTTGGTATTTTGATGCTAAGACGAGGTAATAATTATCAGCTTGCTGCGTTTTGGTTGTTGTTAGCAATGTGCGTAATTGTTGCGCCATGTTGGCATTGGCGGTGATGACGGTATTGATGTCAATACTGTGTTGCAAAACTGCTTGTTTATTAGCCGCGAAGGTGCGGTACAGGCCAACTTGTTGGAAGGGTGGAATGTGTTGCTCCCGAATAATAGTAAGCATACTCGTCAGCCCCGCAACATCGCCTGGCTTTGCTGCATAAATCAAGGTGGGGGTGTCGGGAGAAAATGTCTTTAATTGCTTGGTGTCAATGGCTAGCTGCTGGAATACAGTTGCCGGTACCGTATAAAATTGGCTTTCCCAAAAAACCAAGGCAGTAGGGCGTTGGCTATAAACAGTATGTATACCATAGAATAAGGCACTGAGCTGAATGATGACAATAATGCTCAAGTCTAAGACTAATTCTTTGCGGGGCTTGGTGATATTGTAAATGATTAGGGTGAGTAAGGGGCCTAAAACCAAATCGACTAAAGCAATAATAATTAAACCTTGCCAGCCCCCCGAAGCAGAAAAATGCGGTTGTGGATACCAAAGTTGGATTACAATAAAGAATAACAGAGCAAACAGAGTTAAACTGGCCAGAAAGTGCAGGCTGGCGGCAATAAGGCGTGATTTAAATGAGGAGGGCATGGAGTTGTATATTGGTTTTGTTATTTTTCGGGTTGATTGCTGTTTAGATTGATGACATAAAAAAATGTCTTGTGGTGTTTTTAGAAGACGGTTTAGGTTGGGTGTAGGTTAGATTGAACGGAGGAGGGGGGAATAATAAGGTGAGAGCAAAAAACCATCCAATCCAATTTAAAGGATGGGTGGTTTTTGTTGGGTTGAATAAGGGAATAGCTGGGTTGCGTTATCTCGCTACGCTCAATAAGCTAACCCAGCCTACGTGCTATGCTCAATAAGCTAACCCAGCCTACGTGCTACGTGTTACAGATTGAAAAGTATGTTTAGCAAAGTGCGGGGTTAAGAGTACAAACACCAGTCCAAGATATTTTACCAGCAGCAAAAGCGGGTGTTAAAACGTAAGTATTCACTGCAAGAATACCATTTGACTCAACTGGCACTACTGTAATAACACCATCCGCCGCAGTTGTAACACTAGTAATTATGGCATCAGCGACAATAATGTTAGCAACGATACCATTTGCTCCTCCAACACACCCAGCTAATCCACCTAGAGTTTGAGCGCATATTTCTACTCCAGTTTTTGGGCCAGTCGCAGCCATAACAACTTCTGTGTAACGAGCTTTTTGTGTATAAGTCTGATAAGCAGGCAATGCAATACTCGCCAAGATACCAATAATGGCAACTACGATCATTAATTCGATCAGGGTAAAACCTTGTTGTAATTTTTGGGTATTCATAATGTGTTTCCTTGTTGTTTATAAAATGAAGTGAAATTGAGTAGGACTCGTCAAGGTAAAAGCAAAGCTTGTGCCAATATTTTTTTATGGCTATATTTTTTAGTTTTATTTATTTTAAGTATTTGAAAAATAAGTAATTTATTGTTTGTTTTTTATTTTTTTCATTGTGCTTACTGGTGTGACTAGCTGTTACCATAAGTTACCTTTTGGGGCTTAATTTGTTAAATACTGACAAAATACGTCACATTTAGCACGTAGGCTGGAATCGTTTTATCCGCTTCAGTGCTTGCGTCATACCATGAAATTTAAGGAGAACCATAGGATTTGTTGAGGTACGAAATGCATCTTTTAGCCGAATTTTTTTGCACAAGGCCTGTTTGATTTACTCTGTTAGCGACTTGCAATACTCGTCTTGACTTATCACTACACTATAATTATATTGTAGTGTAGTGATAGTTTAAAATTCGAGTGGGATGAAAATAAAAACATCTCAAATAATAAAAAGCATGGTATTTTGTTTGAAGAAGCCAAGACTGTCTTTATAGATGAATTGGCTCGATTAATTCCTGACCCAGATGGTTCACAAGGTGAGGAGCGTTTTATCCTCATGGGAATAAGTCGGCAAGCAAATTTATTAACAGTTTGTCATTGCGAAAGAAACTTGAATACTATCCGTATCATTTCAGCACGAAAAGCTGATAAACAGGAAAGAAAACAGTATGAGGGCAGTCGTTATGCGTGAGTCTTATGATTTTTCAAAATCGGTTAAAAACCCGTATGCAAAGCGTTTAAAAAAACAAATTACTATTCGTATTGATGAGGAAACTATTTCTTATTTCAAAAATATGGCTGATTCTAAAGGCATTCCTTATCAGAGCGGGTGTGATTAAAAGTGTGTGGATCTGCTAAAATAGCGATATTTTTATTGA
>CAZXJK010000348.1:0-2589 GCA_964640895.1 uncultured Methylomonas sp. | reverse complement strand
ATTCCCCCCGCAAGTAGAATGCTCGCTTTTTCCCATCGCGAGTTTATTTGTTTCCCTGTCATTCTATATATTAGGAAAATTTTTAACCCATGATAGAACAATTACTATTCGTGATAGTAGCCGCCATGATTATTTTTTTCCTTATTAGAAAAAAATACTTATTCAAAATAGAAATCAATAGTACCATCGTAAAAGTTCATTATGGTCACCCTCCTGCAAGATTTTTAACCGAATGTAAAAGTGCTGTTTTATTTCACAAACCTAAACAAGGGTTTATTTATGGCGTTAAAAATAATCAGCAAATACTACTCAAATTTTCCAAGAATTTTGATGTTAGAAAGCAGCAAGTATTTAGAAACATATGGACTGAATATCCGCCGATAATGAATCCAAATAATGGTAAAAAAACAGGGTATAAAGTACTTTATAAACAATCCTTGTTGGTTTGTAGGGATAATTTTGCTACTCTACAATCATTATTATATTTAACCTTTTATTGACTACGTTTATGGCAAAACTTAACTTTGAATTACATCATTCGAGTTTAATGATTACAGACTTGGAAGCTTCAACTCGATTTTATACCGAGATTATTGGTTTACAACAAATGGAACGCCCTGACTTAGGCTTTCCTGGTGCTTGGTTTCAGTTAGGCGAAAACCAACAATTACATATCCTAAAACTACATAATATTGACCCTATTACTGGACGACCAGAGCATGGCGGGCGTGATCGTCACGTTGCTTTAACCGTTGATCAGTTTGATGTAGTGCGTGACAGCTTGGATGCCCATAATATTTTTTATTCTATGAGTAAATCAGGGCGTAAAGCTTTATTTTTCCGTGATCTTGATGCAAATGCTATTGAAATTATTGGACGTGATTAGAAATGTACAAACATTTATGTTTTTATAATAGTTCCAGCGTCACTACCATTAGATTAAGAGCTTTGATATAGGATGTGCTGAGGCTACGAAGCGCATCAAGAGGCCAAAAGATGCGCTTCGTGCCTCAGCACATCCTATATTTCTCGTCTTAACTTAATGGTAGTGCACCAGAGCGTGGGAGCGATAAATTGAGTATGAGGTGTTAATGTGCTAAAAAATCTTCTAGATTATGAAATTACCACATTACTAGGAGAAAGCATGCATGCAGAGGTCTATAAGGCACATTTAAAAGATAATTCTCAACATCAAGTTGTCATCAAAAAAATAAAATCGCAATTTTGTAATCGAGATTTACAAAATTATTTGCAACAGCAAATTAACCACCTTATTGAATTAAACTTACCACACTGCATAATACCTTCCATTAAGCGCTTATCATATGAGCAATTTTGCTTAATTCAGCCATGGATTCCTGGCCAGACACTCACCCAAAAACTAGCTGAACAATTTAGCTTTGATTTAGAGCAAGCATTAGTCATCATTAGTGCTATTGCAGTACAAATTGAAGAACGGCACCAAGCAGGCTTAATTCATAAAAGTATTAAGCCTAGCAATATTCTTATTCTGCCTGATAAAGTAACGGTCCAGATTATTGATGATATTCGTATCTTAGATATTAACCAGATCAGTCATTTTATTTATCAATATAGCTTTAAAAACCACACCCTGCCCTATATTTCCCCCGAACAAACTGGCCGCATTAAACAGGATGTTAATTACTCAACTGATTTATATTCACTTGGCATGATTCTTTGTGAATGCTTAACAGGCAAAGCACCCTTTTTATTTGATGATCCTTTAACTATCATTCACTCGCACCTTGCGGAGATACCCTGCTCGGCCGATTCAATTAATAAAGACATTCCACAGATTGTCGGCAAAATAGCGCGAGTATTGTTACAAAAGGCTCCTGAAAAACGCTATCAAACTGCCGCAGGCTTAGTTTATGACCTGAACCTATGCCTACAACAATGGCAAACTACCCAGAAAATAGATAAATTTATCCTGAAGCAAAAAGATTATAGTAACCACATTACGGCTACCAACTTAAGGCGGGACAAATGGAATACAAAATGAAAGGCTGGAGCACAATAGCTTCAGCTATTGCTGTATTAGTGATAGCTAAAGCTATTGTGCTCCAAACCGCTATGTCCCGTCTTAAGTTGGTAGCTCACATTACCATTCCATCATTATTGGTCGGCAGAAATACGCAAAAACAACAATTATTGCAAGAACATGCTGAATCTTGTAACGGCCATTTTCGTGCTGCTTTCATTTCTGGTTTATCAGGTATTGGTAAAACTCGGTTAATACAAGAATTACAATTACCTATCGTGACGCATTCAGCTTATTTTACCTCGGGTAAGTTTGACCAATTTAAAAAACATATCCCTTATAGTACGCTTATTCAAGCATGGTCCAACTTAGTTAAAACTTTGTTAACGGAAGATAAAGAACGCATTCAATATTGGCAGCAGCGCATCTCCCAACAATTAGGCGAGCACGCCCAATTAATGATTGATTTAATACCAGAATTACAATTAATTCTGGGTAAGCAATCCGCTGTAAAAGAATTACCTCCTATTGAAGCAATACCTTCGCCAAAAATCACTCAACATTAGCATGAATTTTTCCGATTTCTG
>CAZXJK010000347.1:0-2591 GCA_964640895.1 uncultured Methylomonas sp. | reverse complement strand
GAGTAATGTAAACGAATATGTCTGTCAGCCTATTATCCCGAAATGATACTAACATAGTATTAGAGATAACCATTCCATTAGAAACGGTAATGTTAGATGGAAAACAGCAAATTGAGCAAACGCTAAATGAAGCGGGGGCAATAGCGAGTGGTGAGCTTCTGAAAAGCTTTGATACGGACGGTAGTTGCAATATAGCTAGGAGGCTGTCCGAGAACTAACATCTTACTGAGTTGACACACAGCATATAGTGTTTTAATTAAATTTTAACACTATATGTTGTGCTGGTTTTTTAAAGATTGCTGTTCTCGGACAGCCTCCTAGGAGGCTGTCCGAGACTGTGCCCCACAGACACTTTATCTTCATAATCAGCCCCGTCGGTGAGGTTCGAAAAATAAACTTCGATATCTTCTAGCGCTGTGCGTTTATTTCTTTACTATCTCACTTAGTTGATTTCAATATTTCTGTAGAAGAAACAAGACCAAACGGCATCTCCATGATTTGCGCAGCAGCCCCCTGGCTGGCATCGATATAAGGTATTAGAACCAAATCAGCACCCGCCTTTTTTAGTTTATTAGCAATACTATCGTCATGCGCTGTTACCGCTATTTTTCCCTGAAAATTTTGATCCCGTAAGCCGTGTATTAAAGCCAGATTAACATGCGTATCATCTGCCGTACTAACTATCCACTTAACTTGCGATAAAGGCAATGTGCCTATAAATTCGGGGTCTTCAGCATCGCCATAATGAACAGGATGATCAGTACTATCTCCCTTATGAACCAAATCAGGATTAAAATCTATACCCTGCACCTGATAGTTATTAGCTCTTAGGATTTCTGCAATGCCCGTTCCAAACCGACCCAAACCAATTAGAATAACATCGGCAGTGGCATCCATTTCAGCACTACTGTCTTGGCGCTCTCTATGGGCTGTCTTGCGCTCAAAAACACTCAACCACGGAGCCAGTTTTTCATACAATTGATGTGAATAAATAATCATATAGGTCGACATACTAATGGTGATCACACCGACCAAGGTAATAGTACCCAGTATTTGTGAGTCAATATGCCCGAGTTTAACGCCTAATGCAGCAAGAATTAAAGAAAATTCACTGATTTGCGCCACCGTTAGTCCAGCCAGAAAACCAGTGCGTTTCCGGTAGCCTAGAAAGCCCATGATAGTCATCACAATTAACGGATTGCCAATTAAAACAAACAGAGAAAAGATAAGTGCAGGGACTAACTGTTCACCGATCAGTGACAAATCCATCTGTGCACCAAGATCAATAAAGAAAAACAGTAACAGAAAATCACGCAAACCCACCATGCGAGCCGAAATAACATCTTTGTAGGGGGAGGAGGCAATTGAAATCCCCGCCAGAAAAGCACCGACTTCTTTGCTGAATCCTAGCATTACACCAATAGTAGCCAGCGATACCGCCCAGGCAATCGCAAACAGTAATAATAGCTCTTGTGATTTTGCCAACATGCGTAATAAAGGGGGCAATATATAGCGCATCAATACAAAGATCGCCACTAATAATCCAGAACCATTAATTAAAACAGTAAGCGCCTGTTGTTGCAGTGAGCTGGTATCACTCTCTTGCCCTAAGGCTGTCAGAGCGATCATCACCAATACCACCACGATGTCTTGCACAATCAAAAAGCCCAGTGCAATACGACCATGTAGAGCATCAATCTCACGTTTATCAGAGAGCAGTTTGACAATAATAATGGTACTGGAAAAAGTCAATGCGACGGCAACATAAACCGCTCCTACAAGACTCATGCCCAGTGCAGACGCAATTAAAAAACCGAATACCGAGGTAAATATCACTTGCCCAAGCCCTGTTGCCAGTGCTACCGAACCCATGGTACGGATAATATGCATATCCAGTTTTAAGCCGACAACAAAGAGCAGCAAGGAAATGCCCAGCTTGGCTAATAAATCAATCTGACTATCCGCACTGACCATCTCTATGCCTGAGGGGCCGACAAATATACCCAGTGCAATAAAGGAAACAATAAGCGGCTGCTTTAAGCGTAAACCAATTGCCCCGAATAGAGCTGCTAAAAATAATATGGCGGCTATTTCAGTAAATACATCATTAAAAGCAAAGTTCATTTTTTCTACCTCATTGTTCTAAATTAGTGTTTTTTAAAATTTTCAAACTGACCTCAGAGTTTTAAGACAACTGAAAACAACCTCACACCACCTTGCTTGCCTTTTTGTCCGTCTTCGGCATTGCTGCTTCGGTTATATAGCCTGCTATGCGCCCTACGCAGAAATACCGAAGACAAACAAAAATACTACACAATATTGGTGGGATATTTATTTCCAGTTGCCCAAGCTCGACGCTCACCTTTGTTGATTACGCCATTTTTACGCCTTATAATTGATAGCCACTTCTACAGATTTTTTCCATGCATCCCTTCAATCCAGCAACCAGACGTATAATAGATAAAGTGCTTCCGCGTATGATGCCACCAAAACCAAGGTCGTTAATGCTGCCAAAAGCGTTAACAAGCCATCTCGTTCAATCAAGCCTAAACTTAATGCGAGCAAAACTGGCGAGGTCAATATTTTGGTTC